>CAYHRC010000401.1:0-2661 GCA_964358565.1 uncultured Sphingobacterium sp.
CAAGGACAACCTGGCCATCACCATCGCCGCCGCCCAGGGCCGCGGTGAGCCCCTGGACCACGTCCTCCTCTACGGCCCTCCGGGGCTGGGTAAGACCACCCTGGCCTACATCCTGGCTGCCGAGATGGGGGTAAGCATTCGCATCACCTCAGGCCCCGCCATCGAGCGTGCCGGAGACCTGGCCGCCATTCTGACCAATCTCAAGCCCGATGACCTCCTCTTTATCGACGAGGTGCATCGGCTGTCTCGGCCGGTGGAAGAAGTGCTCTATCCGGCCATGGAGGACTTTGCCCTGGACTTGGTGCTGGGCAAAGGGCCCGGGGCCCGCAGCGTGCGTCTGAAGCTGCCCCGCTTTACCCTGGTGGGGGCAACCACCCGATACGCTTTGTTGAGCCCACCCCTGCGGGACCGCTTCGGCAGCATTCACCGGCTGGATTTCTACGATGAGCCCGCCATGGAGGCCATCGTCAGGCGGTCGGCCCGCATCCTGGGAGTGGAGATCGAAGAGGGCGGGGTTCACGAGATCGCCTGTCGGGCTCGAGGGACACCGCGAGTGGCCAATCGGCTGCTCAGGCGGGTGCGGGACTTTGCCCAGGTCATGGGGGATGGAACCATCACCGCGGAAGCCGCCCAGGAAGCGCTGGCTCGTCTGGAGGTGGACCAGATCGGGCTGGACGACGTGGACCATCGGGTGCTCCGAGCCATCATCGGGAAGTTCGACGGGGGGCCGGTGGGCCTGGAGACCCTGGCCGCCGCCATCAGCGAAGACGCCGATACCATCATGGACGTGTATGAGCCCTTCCTGCTGCAATTGGGCTTCATCGCCCGCACCCCCCGAGGCCGGGTGGCCACTCGCCTCGCCTATGAGCACCTGGGGCTGCCCTTGCCGGGCAAAGCGCCGTTCTCTCAAGCCAGCCTCTGGGAGCAATAGAGAAAACTCCGACTTACGCAGCCGAGTCAACGTCACCTTCCGACCTGTGGAAACCCTTCTCCTCCACACCTGTTGCGGCCCCTGTGGCACCTATTCGGTGGACCACCTGCGCCGGGCCGGCTTTGCCCTGACCGCTTTTTGGTACAACCCCAACATTCACCCTTTCACCGAGCACCGGCTTCGGCTAGAATCGCTGCGCCGCTTCGCCCAAGGGGCCGAGTTGCCCCTGATCGAAGCCGAGGGCTACGACATCCCGCTTTACTTCCGCGCGGTGGCGGGCAAGGAGTCTTATGGAGAGCGCTGTCGGGAGTGCTATCGCCTGCGGCTGGGGCGGACGGCCCGGGAAGCCCGGGCCCGGGGCATTCCCACCTTCTCCACCACCTTGCTGATTAGCCCCTACCAGGAGCACGATCTGCTTCGAGAGGTGGGTGAAGAGGTGGGCCTGGCCCACGGGGTGGCCTTTCACTACGAGGACTTGAGGCCCGGCTTTCGGGAGAGCCGTCGGTTGGCTCGGGAGCTGGGGCTCTTTCGCCAGAAATACTGCGGCTGCCTCTTCTCGGAGTGGGAGCGCTTTGGCAAGGTGGTGGTCAAGGAGGAGCTAGCCAGGCTTGAGGGGGCGCTGGCGCGGCTGGGCGAAGCTAGGCCGTAGCTGCCGGGCTAAAGCCCTGCTCGGTAAGCAGAGGGGGCAGACCTGAAGGTCTGCAGCTACTATCTCCCGGCGGACGGTTCTGTAGGGGGCGGTTCATGAACCGCCCCTACTTTAGGGCCTCGTTGAGGCTGCCCGTCCGGTAGCCGGCCAGGTCCAACGTGACATAAAGATAGCCGATCTCTCGGAAGCGGGCCACGATGCCTTCTCGCACCCCGTTCTCGACCAGCTTCGGCAGCTCCGCCGGCGGCACCTCGATACGGGCGATGCTATCGTGGTGGCGCACTCGAAGCTGGCGCAGCCCCAGGGAGCGCAGGTAGTCCTCAGCGGCGGCCACCTGGCACAATCGCTCGATGGTGATGGCCGTCCCGTAGGGAAACCGGGAGGAGAGGCAGGGGAGGGCCGGCTTGTCCCAGGTGGGCAGACCTCGGGCCTGGGAAAGTTCTCGAATCTCGGCTTTGGTCAGGCCAGCTTCCAGCAGGGGACTGCGCACCCCCAGTTCCCGGGCCGCCTTCATTCCGGGGCGATAGTCGTCCAGGTCATCGGCGTTGGAGCCGTCGGCGATCCAGGCGATGCCCTCCTCCTGGGCCAGACGGCGTAGGTCGGAGAAGAGCTCCCCCTTGCAGTAGTAGCAACGGTTGGGGTCATTGGCGACGAAGGCCGGGTCGTCGAGCTCGTGGGTCTCGATAACGCGATGGCGAATGCCGATGCCAAGGGCGAGCTGTTGGGCCTCCTCCAGCTCACCAGGAGGATAGGTGGCCGAGGAGGCGGTAACCGCCAGGGCGGTTTCGCCCAACACCTCCTGCGCTACAGCACAGAGCAGGGTGCTGTCCACCCCACCCGAATAGGCGATGAGCACCGAGCCCATCTCCCCCAGGATTTCTTGCAAGCGAGCTATCTTTTCCTCCACTTTCCCCTCCCTTGTTGAATGTGGACATCAGCCGCGCTGAGACGAAGGCGAAGCGTCGGCTGCATCCGTGTTGGGTTGCGATCCTGATTTACGACTCGTGGCTTGGTGTGTGCAAACCTAGCGTCTGCAAATCACCTTGTATTTCTCGATTCCGTTCTTCTATCAGCCTTAACA
>CAYHRC010000402.1:0-2645 GCA_964358565.1 uncultured Sphingobacterium sp.
ATCAACATGTTTACGGGACAGCTTTACCTCGAAGAAAAACTATTGCCATCCGCGGGGAGCCTCATCATCTGCGATACGACATTTATTACAGTAAAGATCTGGAGCGAGCATATGTTTGGTTCGGCCCCTCAGGAAGTCCTTGATAAGCTGACTGCGCATCCCTATGATTTTTATTTGCTGATGGATATCGATCTCCCCTGGCAGGAGGATCCGCTTCGTGACTTTCCGCATATGCGTGAACATTTTATGGAGGTTTGGCATAATGAATTGAAATCACTTGATGCCACCTATACATTAATCTCCGGATCTGATGAAGAGAGATTTCAAAATGCGATCGGTGCACTTGATGATTTTCTAAATAATTATTAGGGGGTGAGAAGGCCAGATCTGGGAAGAAAGGTTTATACAATTAAAATAAGTCCGGACTGAGAGTTAATTGGTAAAAGGGAACCAAATATTATATTGATTCAGCGTGAGGTTTGATAGCACAGTATTCGGGCTGGCTTAGGGATAGCAGTGGAAATCCTTTTTTTGCGAAGCATAAAAAGATTGGAACGAAGAGCCCGGCACCGCTCCCGCGGGGCAAGTCCCAAATAAAAATACCCTAGTAACACCCCAAAACGAAATCCCGATATCGAATTCTTCCCTATCAAAATCAGTCCTGTCAAAATTTCTACATAAGCTCCGTACCAGATCACTGGCCCTTGCCAATCATTCTCCCGTATCTAAGCTTTTATTCAAAAATCTTAATCCATATCTTCAACATTAAATTAAACTGTATAAGTTTAATATGATCTCAGCCCTAATCAGGAAGAAACTGTGAAAGCTATGATCAGGAACCTTCAGATCCAAACCGAATTGCTAAATCAGCAATTGAACATTATTCAGCAAATCAATAAAGTTAAAACAGAGCAAAAAAATGAAACGCAACATATATAAAAGATTGGCGCTGCTTGTTTTCGCCTTCCTTTTTATGCAGGTAGCATCTGCGCAGCAGTCTGAAACGCAAAAAAATAAGGATTCAAAGGTGGTTATTGATCTAAAAAACATTGAACTTGATATTTCGAATGCTTTAAGGACAGTAGCGCTTGAACTGAAGAAGATCGATTTTGAAAAGATAGGCCTGGCAGTCGAATCGGCAGGCCGCGAACTGGGCAGAGAAATTGGAGATATAGAAGTTGTTGTAATTGAAAAGGATGAAGCAGGAACTTCCAGGGAGCCTGTGGAACTTGTCGGTACCTCAGAAAAATCCAGGGTCATTACAAAATCATATACGGTAGATCAGAATGATAAATTATCGATCAGCAATCAGTATGGTAAAGTATCCGTACATGTATGGACTAAAAACGAAATTAAAGTAGACGTTGAAATTAAAGCCTTCGAAGCATCCGAAAGCAGCGCCCAGGACCTTCTTGAAAGTGTTAAAATTACTGATTTACGTCAGGCAAACCTGATTAGTTTTAAAACCAATTTTGAAAAGACATCTCTCAATTTTTGGTCGAAGGTTAAAAATGGGAAGGAAGAACGGCGTGGAGTACAGGTTAATTATACCATTTATATGCCTGCTAAAAATCCGCTCGAAATAAATAACCGGTATGGAAGTATTGAATTGGATGATTTTAGCGGACCGGTAAATATCAATAGTTCATACGGCTCATTGAGCTCAGGAAAACTTGATAATCCAGCAAATCAGGTAAAGGTTAGCTATGGTTCGGCAACCATGCAGGATTATTCCAATGGTAATTTATCGGTATCATATGGTAGCTTGAAACTCGCTCATGCTGATAAAATAAATGCCTCAATAAATTATACTAACGCCAGGATTACGAAGCTAACAAACGGTGGCAGCTTCGACCTTAGTTATAATGGCGGATTTAAAATTGACGAAGTAGACAAAAATGTTAAAAACCTGATCATTAACTCGTCTTATTCAGGTGTTACCCTGGGCATTGATGAAAGCGCCAACTTTGATTTCGATGTAACGGTAAGTTATGCAGGATTTAATTATAGTCCTGACAAGTTCGACCTCACAAATCAATTAACGGATGCTAATGCCGGAAAAGCCAAAGTTTGGAATCCAACGAAAAACTATAAGGGGCATGTAGGCAAAGGTTCTGATTCGCGCATCATCATAAAATCTAATTATGGAGCAGTAAGGTTTTTGTAAGCATATTTTCAAAATCAAACAGAACCCCCCGGTCTTTGCCCGGGAGGTTTTTTGTTTTGTTTCTATTGCTTTTAATTTACTTTTGCTGAAAGCTAAAAACTATGGAATGGATCTCAAATCCTGAGATATGGATATCACTGGTAACCCTGACGGTGCTGGAAATAGTATTGGGAATTGACAATATTATCTTCATTTCTATCATGGCATCCAAGTTGCCTTCCAATAAACAAAAGAAAGCACGGCAGTTGGGATTGGCCCTGGCGATGATCACACGTGTGCTTTTGCTGTTGTCGCTTACCTGGATCATGACGCTTACCAGTCCCCTGTTCAATATGGGTGAATGGGTAGGTTTGACCGGGGGTGAGTGGTTTGAAAAACTGACCATCTCCGGGCGGGACCTGATCCTGATTATAGGAGGTTTGTTCCTGATCTATAAAAGCACAAGAGAGATCCACGAGAAACTTGAGGGCGATGAGCA
>CAYHRC010000403.1:0-2636 GCA_964358565.1 uncultured Sphingobacterium sp.
CAATATTTTCACCCTGTTCAAAGCGGTAGATAACATAACCATACGCGAATTGTCCGTCACTGGCCTCTGAGGGCGCTTTCCAGTTTAAAATTACACCTTTAGTTTCAAGTCTGGCAAGAAGCTCTGCCGGAGCATTTGGATCAATAGAATCGAGCCATATCATTGATGGCTGTAATGCAGGGTAGTGGTAAAAATCATCCCGCAGGGAATCATTTATTCCAGCCAGGTTATCTGTTAACGATTTAGAGCTGAAAAAAACACTTCCCTGGACACGTTTATTTTCCCTTAAATAATTTATCTGATCAGGTATCTGACGGCGGTTACTCCATCCGGCCCGATTTTCCATGGCACGGTAAGCGCCCTGTCCAACATAGAGATGTTTCCCAAATGTATTATTGCTCCACCAGTCAACCAACTTCTCATATGGTGCTACTGCATAATAAAAGGGGAAGTAGATCTGAGGATTGATGTAATCAAGCCAGCCTGACTTAACCCATTTCCGCGCATTTGCATACAATTTGCTGTAGCCATCAAATCCTGTACTTTCAGATCCGTTTGGATCCTGTGACAGGTTTCTCCAGATGCCAAAGGGGCTTATTCCGAATTTAACATACTTTTTTTCTGTATGGATACTATCAGATAAAACATGGATCAGCGTATCTACGTTATTGCGGCGCCAATCTTCAATAGTTTTAAATTCTGAGCCATATTTATAGAAGGTTTCCTGGTCTCTGAATGATTGATTAGACTCCGGGTAGGGATAAAAATAATCGTCAAAATGAACGCCATCAATGTCGTAATTCCTAACTACATCCATAATAACACTTACAATATACTCGCGTACTTCCGGGATACCGGGATTGAACAGCTTTTTACCGCCATAAGTAAAGAACCATTCGGGTTTCTGTCTGGTAATATGTTCAGGACTGGTTTGAGATTCGATCAGGTTAAACGTTGCACGATAGGGATTAAACCAGGCATGTAATTCCATACCCCGTTTATGTGCTTCAACTATGGCAAAGTCTAATGGATCATAATAAGGGTTAGGGGCTTTGCCTTGCGTACTGGTTAAAAAACGACTCCACAATTCACGGCCTTTTCCGTAAAATGCATCAGTAGCAGGCCGGATCTGCAGCATTATAGCGTTTATTCCGCTCTTTTGATGATCGTCCAGGATACGGATCAGCTCGCTTTTTTGTGCTTCTGTAGATAAACCAGGCTTTGAAGGCCAGTCAATGTTAGCAACTGTTGCAACCCAAACACCCCTGAATTCACGTTTGGGATTAGAATTGTCCTGAGCAATCAGGAACGATGGAATAATAGTCAAAAAAAATATACAACAAATTGCTCTTTTAACCATAGAAAGGAATGCTTCTTTGCAGTAAAGATAGTTAATCTAGTTTAATTGCTTTAACGCGATTTGACTACTTTTATGCGTACCGGATACAAACAAGCATTAAAGAACGGTATTTACCTCCTGAAGAAATACATGAAAACTAATGCATAATGTTAACTTCGCAACTATTAAACAATAAATTTGCTCTTATTGAAGTTTAAGAGAAGTGATTTTTAAGTGAAAATTAATTCTAACAGAAACTTTTATAAACCATGGAAAATCAGAACCAAGATCAACCCGCACGCAAAGACTCAAATAAGATTTATTTTTTAGTTGCTGTAATCCTTGCCTTGCTTGGCACCAATGCCTATTTATTTTTTAAAGATAAAAAAGCAAGTGAGCGTATTGTTACTATCAGTGACGAGAAAACACGGATGCAAACCGAAATTGATAAAATTGAAGCTGAACTTGATAATGCTTCAAGCAATAATATAAAGCTTTCTGAACAGATGCAAAATGAGCAGGATATAGCAAGGAACAAAATAGGCGAACTGCGAACAGCACTTAAAGCAGGACGGCTTACACAGGGGCAGCTTGCAAAAGCGCAGGAAGATATCAAGCAATTGCGCTATTTTGTAACAAAGTACACGGCAGATATTGACGATCTGAAAAAGAAAAATGCAAGCCTGATCACCGAGCGGGATGTACTGCAAACTACCGTGGATTCGGTGAGTTCCAAAGCCAGTGATCTTGAAAAACAAAATCAGGAACTCAGCACGAAGGTACAGGCTGCGGCAGCTTTAAAAACCGGCAACATTTCGGCAACGGCCTTAACAATCCGTAATAACGGTAAAGAGAGCGTAGTTACGCGTGCAAGCACAACAGATAAATTGAGGATCAACTTTTCTGTTGTCAATAATTCACTGGCAGAAAAAGGATTACATAATGTCTTTTTAAGAGTTATTGACCCGAGTGGCAACCTGATCATATCCAGTAACAGCGGCTTGTTTACTTCTGATGATGAAGAATTGCAGTTCACTTATAAAACTGCTATTGAGTTTGCTAATGATGGCAAAGCTTACACCATCGACTGGGCACATAATGGAAACTTCCAAAAAGGCATTTATACCATTGTTCTTTATTCAGACGGTTATACAATGGGCAATGGATCAATCGCTTTAAGATAAAAGCTTTTTACACATAAAATAAGAAAGCAATCCCATTGGATTGCTTTCTTATTTTACATCGATTATCACCGGAATTTTAATATAGAAGGTGGTTCCAACACCTGGAATAGTTT
>CAYHRC010000404.1:0-2631 GCA_964358565.1 uncultured Sphingobacterium sp.
TAGGTGGCTTAGGCACTGCATTGGGTATGAGTGCATCAATTCCGGCATTCGCTGAGGATTCACTTGACAATACAGAACATTCAGTTAGTGCTGAAAATCTGCATGTTAAACCGCGCTATCACAGATGGCATGTCAATGAGGGAGCTGAATGGCTGGAGAAAAATACAGGTTATAATTACCTCGACTGGAATATTCCGGTTTCTCAGTGTGAAAGCAGAGATTCACAGCCGGGCCTGCAACAAACCAATGGAGCGATACTGTTTTTTGAAATGTTCGGACAGTATACTGTTACTTCCGATGAATTGATTAATGGCTTTTCCGGAAAAGTCTAATAAAATAAACCCTGAAATGAATTTCAAGGTTTATTCTTTTGATTCAGCTTATTTCCAATCCTTGGGCAGCTTTAATGACCAGACATCATTCACCAATGGAGGAGTCATACCCCCTGCAACCCATATTTTATCCTGAAAAACAAACGCAGAAGGTTCATGCCGTTCTTTCCAGACCACATCCGTCTTAAGTTGCTCCCAGTTCTTACCATCTTTGGAGCTCCAGACATCTGAATAATTTTTGTATGGATTATTCGACCATCCACCCATTAACCAGATCCGGTTCCTGTATACCACCGATGAGAACCATAACCTTTCATTCCAGGGAGCTGCATCACTAACTTTTGTCCAGTTAATACCATCCTCAGAGCTCCAAACGTCATTTTTTGCATGATATTCAGGAACATAATTACCGCCGCCGAAAACGTATATTTTACCATTCAAAACCGCGGCCTGATGATAAGCCCGCGGAGACCAACCGGCATCTGCTGTGGCAAGTTTCCAGTCTTTTCCATTCGAAGAGTACCAAACATCATTTTTGAGACTATTTTTATCTCCGAAGTAATAATTTTCAGTCCCTCCAAGTAACCAGATCTTACCTTTAAATTCTATTACTGCCGAGGCTATCCGGGGAGTCCAGGCTGCATTTTCTGTCTCCGGTTTCCATTTCAGGCCATCAGTCGATGACCATACTTTGTTACTTGCCGAATGTCCTTTAAGCCGGCCATTATACCACCCGCCCATCATCCACATTTTATTTTTGAAAACAATTGACATAGACAGATCACTGTGAATCCATGGAGCCAAAGCGGTCACGAGTTTCCAGGCCTTACCGTCTCCGGAGTTCCATACATCGCGGGGCGGAGCTTCATTTGAATTGAACCAGCCTCCAAAAATCCAGAGTTGGTTTTTGTAAACCAATTCAGCCTGCGAATCTCTGGCTTGCCAGGCGGCATGTTGAGTTTCTAAGACCCAATTTGTCATTTCTTCCTGCGCAAAGACTGCGATATTAACCAACAGAACTAAACCTGCGATTATTACTGATTTTCTCATCGTATAAATCAATCTATGTAAATAGTGAACAAAAACCTAAATACCCAGCATTTTCTTTGCATTACCATATCTTATAAAAATATAATTGAAAGATTTATGCGTATAATTGAATAATAAAACCGCATTAAAAACGCAACATAAAGCAAACCGGATTTTGGTTTACTAAACCGCTATAATAATCATGACAACAATTACAGAACAGCCATCGAAGTACAGACATTTAGAGAAAATGTCTACCGAAGAACTTACAGCACATTTAAACACTGAAGATAAAACAGTCCCAATGGCTATTGAAAGGGCCTTGCCACAGCTTAATTCATTAATTAACAGGATCGTGTCAAAATTAGGGAATGGAGGAAGACTGTTTTATGCAGGAGCAGGAAGCGGTGGCCGATTATCCGTTTTGGATGTGATCGAACTGCCAACAACCTTTGGTGTATCAGGGGATATGTTCAATGTGATCCTTGCTGGTGGAATAGAGCATTTAGCAGAGGCTTTAGAAGAAAAGGAAGATGATGTTAATGTCGCATGGGAAATGCTGCAGAAAAAAAATGTATCTGAAAAGGATATTGTGATAGGCATCTCTGCCAGCGGGACTACCCCTTTCGTGTTATCCGCGTTAAAGGAATGCAGGAAGAATAGAATCACAACAGGCTGTATTGTAAGTAATCCGAACTCACCAATTGCTGAACAGGCTGATATTCCGGTGGAAGTTATTACAGGCACTGAATTTATTACAGGAAGCACCCGTATGAAATGCGGAACAGCACAGAAAATGATTTTTGATATGATCAGTACGACAACTATGATTAAACTGGGTCGAGTACTTGATAACCAGATGGTTAATGTGAAACTTATCAATGATAAGATTACTAACCGGGCGGTAAAAATGTTAATGAATAATACCGGGATAACAGATTACAATACAGCAAAAGAACTTCTTCTCGAACATGGCAGCGTTAAGAAAGCTTTGGATAATTTTTCTCAAACTAATTCAATTTAAAGATGAAACCTGCATGAGCTTGCCGCTCACACAACGACATGAATATAAGCTCATGCAATCCCGCACATGCGGGACTTAAAAAACAATTATTCTCTGATGAAAAAATACTTTTTCCTTTTCCTGGTCATTTTCCTTTGTTCGAATTCAGGCAAAGGACAATCAAACTATTTGGTGGGCACATCAAATGTCAGTATAGAACCCGATAACTCTATCTTTTCTCTTTCTCTTGCAGGCTATGGTGCCCCG
>CAYHRC010000405.1:0-2627 GCA_964358565.1 uncultured Sphingobacterium sp.
TGTGCAAAACCCGGATAATCACCAGACCATTGATAGCCACTTAAAACAGTTGGATGGCAGGAATATCCGAAAGCTATTGCCTTGATATCTCCATGGGCATTCACTACTTTTATTACGGGCACAGCATAATCGTTTGGCCCTTTTAATTCCGACAGTTGTGTCAGTAAACTTTGATTATTATTCCGTCTGTTAACCTGAAAACGGGTTACACCATTTTGAGCGTAAAGTTCTGCCGGCTCTATATTACGGATGGCTTCTCCAACCAGGTTCACAACCTGATCTTCAAGTAAGTTCGAATATTGTTTAATGCTTTCAAGCTGATCCTTATCAAGCTGATATATATCAGACAGGGCATCCCGTAATACAGGTCCCGAATGCGTATGAGAACTATTCAATAATATCTGATCACGGTTAAATCCAAACTTGCTCTTTACCCTGTCTCTTATATTATCAGAAACATTTTTCGGAAAGCCTAAGAGATCGCTGCTTATAATTACTGCCTTTTTCCCATTAGAATCTTCCAAGACTAATGCTTTAACCCACAAATCATGTAAAGTACCCTCTGATGAGTGAGTACGTGATGCAAATCCTGCCATCGGCATATTCTGCTTCGGAGTTATGATCACACGGGAAACCCCGGCTTTCCAGCCAGCTGTGTTATTGCCTGCTTTAGATGCGCTTTGTGAGTTCACTGAATTTATCAGGATAAGAAATGAAAAGCTTAAACTTAGTATTGAAATTCTCATAATTAATTGATTTTTATTGATTTCTATTTTTGTACTATTTTAAAATATCAGGCACTATAACCTGAATAATTGCATTGCCAGGAATAATTTCCAGAAATATGAACATCTATTCTGGTAAATTAACATTCCAAACGAGCTTGTTGTTCTGAACCGAGCCCGCAGCGAAATGTGCTTTTATTTTTTGTCGGCCCCTATGGGAATTGATCTTCAAAGTACCAGTATCCGCCATTGACATCACATAGTCCCTGCCAAGTGCTGTTTCGACAACTATTATACCGGCAGGATTAATAAGTTTGACATTATGCACAAAAGGATTGGTTCCTTCATAACCCTCAAATACAGAGATAAAGGTCTTAACACCTTCTCCCTTACACCTGCGAATGATGTAGGGAATTGTCGCCCCTACATCTGAATTCTTCCAGTCACGCTGGCCCCATCCGTCAGCAACCAGAACTTGCTCGCCCTCCTGTCCAACCGACCATGCAACGCAGTTTATGTTAGTACCACTCTTCCATTTGGCATGCCAAACACCTGCACCATCGGCTGTTCGGATATTACTAAAGTCGTAAAGTTTTCCATTGGTCAATAATTCCAAATCTATACCGTATACGCTGCAGGCACTCTCGGCACCATGAAAAACGTAATCCTGCTGTTTTCCTCCTTCAACCCGAAAGAAATCGACAACATAATTTTGACCCTTACCATGGTCAATTATCACGGATGTGCGTCTGTAGAGGAGTGCTTCAGGATATGCTGATGAAGACATCTCCATGACCTTGACATTTTCAAATGTTTTAAAGAACAATACCTCTCCATTCCGATCCTTACTAAACTGATTTTTTTCATCAATAAGAACTGTGTTATGGGCGACTGTCCGTATGTTTTGAGGTTTGAGGGGATGATCCCATAGGTATCCTAAATCCGATAAGACTTCACATCCCTTTTTCCAGTAGTAAAGGTTCAGACTGTCATTTTCATGGTGCACTCCCCAGTGGCTGGCATTCAGTAACAGCAGGCTCTCCCGCCCGTCGGCGCCAGTACGCAAGTGACCGATTCGTAGCTCTGGCGGACACCAGTCAGGAAATGTCAAAACCGGAGAAGCTTTCTTCTTAAGATCCGGGCTACGGTAATAAAATGAAAATGAGGATGCTCCCCCTGGTTTCGTGAGATCATAAGGAAGTGTCAGCACAGATTCATCTTCGGCCCCATCTTCAGCAATCTTATTAATAAATTTCGGGGAACCGCTATGCAGATCAAGATCATCCCCGCAGAGGACCTTAAGTAATGAAAGATATTCAATATGTTTAGGATAGTTCGCGACCATTAGCTCAATATACGAGACGTCGAGGTTTGTATTCCGAAATGAGTCAGCATATGGAGGGTAATTAAGGTCGCCCTGCAGTCCTCTGAAAAAAGCATCCCATACACGATGATAACTCGTATCATGATAAAGATCGAGTAAGTCGATCCGTTGTCCTTCATGGTCTTTGTAAGCCGGAGGATCACAATAGCCGTGTGCAGCCTGTGCCATGTCCCAGATACCACCCAGTGCCATCAAACCATAAAAGGGTGTTTCGCTGGATGTACCATCAGGTAAATACCATTCATCAACAGTTTTATTGAAACCATCAAGTCCAAAACGTACCAGTCCCGGATGACCAACACACATTCCCACAAGTGCTACGGCCGTATGATTACTTACTGACTTATTATTTATCTGTTTATCGCATACCAGAAGAATGGTGCTCTCCAGCAATAGGTCGCGTTCGATTTTACGTTTTTCATTTTCTGTGTAAACCGGGCTGTTTCCCGGATTAATTGCATTGCATGTGAAATCATAAGCTTCTACAACCTTCCTTACAAAATCCGATTCTAATCATA
>CAYHRC010000406.1:0-2604 GCA_964358565.1 uncultured Sphingobacterium sp.
AGGGTCTTTGCAGGGTCCTTCTTCGGCTATTATTTGGCTGGCTATACTTTAAACCGGGTTCGAGCCGAAGAAAGACCGAAGAACAACCAAACAAAGTGCAGATTTAGTATTCTGTTTTGGTTTTATTAGTTTTTAATCTGCTCTGTTTTCATGCAAACCTATCGTATTGCTTGCATTCAAAATTACTCTGTTCGAAATTCTCATCTGCCCATTTTCTTATTTTTTCGTTATTCCCAGAGTGGTCAAATTGGGTCAAAAACTTCAAAAATCGGGTCAAATTGGGTCAGCACGTGTCCAATGCTATATAATTGTAAATAAGGCATTTACATTTGATCCGTGGAAGCGCTTCACACCATTTAATTGATTTTTTAACATTTTAATTTTAAAAGATATGGGAACATATAAAAAAGGAATTCTGGGATCGTTTTCCGGCAAGGTCGGAACCGTAGTGGGCAGCTCCTGGAAGGGTATAGAATACATGAGAAGTCTGCCAAAGCCTTCAACAAAGGCGCCAACTGATCTGCAGCTTGAGCAAAGGATAAAGTTTGCCATTGCGACTGGCTTCCTCAGGCCGATCAGTTCGCTGGTCAACTTAGGATATAAAAGCCTGGCTGTAAACAAGACCGGGTACAATTTAGCTACTGCTCAGGTTATTGCGGAAGCTATCATTGGTGTATACCCTGAGTTTCAGATCGATTATGCCAAAGTGCTGTTCAGCAAGGGTAACCTGACAGGTCCCTGGAATGCAGTAAGCACTTCAGATTCGCCGGCAGTTGTCAATATAAGCTGGACAGATAATTCAGGTCTTGGTACAGCAAAAGAGACGGATAAGGCGGTAATACTGGTGTATAATCCTGATAAGGCGCAGTTTGTGTTCAATACCAATTCAGGCGCAGCAAGAAGTGTCCTTACTGATAGTATGGCCGTTCCTCCTGATTTTTCGGGAGATACTGTACAGGTATGGATTGCCTTTTTATCTGAGGATAAGAAGACTATTTCTACCAGCATTCATGCCGGCCAGATCCTGGTTTCTTAATTAATCAGGCAGGGTGATGAGCCCTGCCTGTTTTTTAAATCCTATAAATAAATACAAAATGGAACTTATTCAAAAATATTATCTCCCATGGCACTTTCCTTTAAGAAAGGAGTTTGCAGGGATCCTGGTCATCATCATGATCTTCTTACTATTTCCTTATTTCATTCGCCGGATAGATGTAACTGCTGCTGCGATCGATCCGGGGATTTTCAGTGCGATCATTCTGGCAGTTTCAGCTGTGCTGATCTTCAAAGCCGTTACCTGGTGGATCATCAAAGCCATCTGGCCGGTGTTTGCGGAATACTCCAACAAGCACTTTGAACGCAATTTCAAATCCCTCATCACCTGGCAGAAAGTGGTTATCTATCTCGGATTCTATCTGCTGCTCCTTTACGCATTCGTAATCGTACTCGCCGCTCTTATCTGACCCATACTTGATACTTGATACTTGATACTCAATACTTGATACCTGATACTTGATACCTGATACTTATAAAAAAAAAATGGCAAAACTAACCCGAGGCCTCTTCGGCCCCATATCCGGCAAGGTCGGAAATATGGTTTTTGTTACCAGAAACGGCAAATGTTATGTAAAAAGTTTACCTAAACGTTCTGACAAGCCGGCAACAGAAAAGCAGATCATCCAGCGTGCGAAATTTGGAATGGTGATGCATTTTATTTCACCACTATCAGCCCTCATCAATGATAGTTACAAACTGATCGACAGGAAGAAAACCGGTACCAATGTTGCCGTAAAACAGATCCTGGCAGAAGCAATAAGCGGCGAATACCCTAAGCTAAAAATTGACTTTGCAAAAGTCAGCCTGATTCGGGGAAAACTAGCTTCCCCACACGCCACAATAATGCAGCCGGAAGGAACTGATCAATTGAGTTTCAGCTGGCAAATGGATAAACAATTCAATGCCCATTCTGGCGATGAACTACTGGTCCTGATTTATTGCAGCCCGCTTTCTCAGTTTTCGTATAATCCGGACCTTCGGATCCGGCGTTCAGAAGAGGCTTGTTCAATTCAAATCCCGCCAGTATTTGCTGGTCATGAACTTCATGTTTGGCTTGCTTACCGGTCTGAAGATCATCGTTCATATTCCTGTGGTGCATATATGGGAGAAGTGTTCATTAAAAACAGACAAGCATGAAAACGAATCAATATAATTCCCGGGGCTTGATAACATGGGGAACAGCAGGAACTCTGATGATCTGCTCTTTCATATTTCTTATTGGCTTTCCGGCCATCCAGTCCAATGCCAGGAGCTTTCATCAACCTGAGGCTCCGGGAATAAATGCAGAGCACACGAGTCGCAGCATACAACGAGTCAGGCTGGTTTATACATCCCAAATCGGAGCCAGGGAGAAACAAGCCAACTCCGGACCGGAAGTAAAGAAATACCTGCGGTACGTAGGCCTTCCCTCTGGCCAACCCTGGTGCGCCGCATTTGTATGCTGGGTATACGGGCAGGCCGGTGTGGCTAACCCGAAAAGTGCCTGGTCACCGGATCTGTTCAGGGCTGATAAAGTGATCTGGAAACGTAATAGTAACAAGTATCAGG
>CAYHRC010000407.1:0-2575 GCA_964358565.1 uncultured Sphingobacterium sp.
TTCTATTGACAATGAAAAAAAGGTTGTCAAAGAAATTACACTTACAATTACACCATAGGTTAATTTATGAGCCGTTAAAAGGATTAATTCATTTCGTATGGATTAATCCTTTTATTTTTAAAGATCAGTCTGATAAGCATACGGATCTTCTGTTTACTAATATCTGTACTGATTTATATATACTTGTGAAAATAATTCAGCAATGCAAAAAAAAAGAATTACATCCGGGATCATTAAAGGCATTCTGCTCATATTATTCATTTTAAATTCCTGGCCTGTTCTGGCCCGGCCAGGTATCATTTTTCAGTCGTCAGGGAATGAGAATCCTAAAAAAAAATCTGCTGATCAGACCGGTTTACATGAAAAAAATAGACTGAAGATCCTGAAAAATATGGAAAAGGTGATGGGGAAATTACCTGATCGTTCTGATTTACCTGCCTTTGATATAAAGATTACCGATAGCGTGTCTGAAGCTGGTTTTACACGCTACACATTAAGCTTCACTGTAGCTGAAAATGAAAGATTGCCGGTGTATTTATATGTACCAAAGCAATCCGGTACAATTAAAAGACTTCCGGCTATGCTGGTATTGCATGGCACACACGATCTTGGAAAAGGTGTTGTTGACGGGCAGGGAGATAAACCAAACCGCGCGCATGCCCGTGAGTTAGCGCAGCGGGGCTATGTTGTCATAGCTCCTGATTATCCGAGTTTTGGTGATCTGAAGGATCATGATTTTGAAACCGACAGATATAAATCGGCAAGCATGCAGGCGATATTCAATCACATGCGATGTGTTGACCTTCTTCAAAGCCGTACAGATGTAGATCCGGATAAAATTGGTGTGATCGGGCATTCTCTGGGTGGACATAACTCCATGTTCGTAGCCGCATTCGATACCCGATTGAAAGTCATAGTTTCCAGCAGCGGCTGGACCCAGTTTGAATATTATAACATCGGTGAAGAGGGCAACAAAAAATACGGAGGCCGATTGGGCCCATGGGCACAGACCAGATATATGCCCCTGATCAAAACTAAGTATAAACTGGATGCAGATCGTATACCATTTAATTTTGATGATATCATTTCGGCTATTGCTCCCCGGGCATTTTTTTCTGTATCTCCGCTTAGAGATGCTAATTTCGATGTGAAGGGTGTAATTGAAGGTATTGCCCTGGCTAAAAAGACCTATCGCAGTTTAGGTGCGGAAGATATGCTTCAGGTTCGTTATCCGGATGCTGAACATGATTTTCCTGTGGATAACCGGAAAGAAGCTTATGCATTTATTGATAGCATATTTGGGTTTACTCCGATTAATACAGATTTGAAATAATTGATCTTCTGAAGTATAGATTGATTGTTATATTTAATAAAATATTTAATAAATCCAGCTAATGATAAAATCAGACAGACTTTGGGCATTAATACCCTGTAATGTTTTAGTTCTCTTATTTTTAGTTAATCCGGGGCTTATTTCTGCTCAGGAAAAGATCGCTCTTTCAGAACGGGTACAAACCCATAATCAGCATAGACAGGAAATACTGAATAATATGCAAAAGGTAATGGGTAAACTGCCCGCTAGGCCTTCGCTTCATGCTTCTGATATACATATTGTTGACAGTTTAAAGGAGGCTGATTTTACCCGTTATAATATACTTTTCACAGTGGCAAAAGGAGAGGTGCTGCCTGTTTATCTCTACATCCCTTATCAGAAAGGTACTCCGAAAAGATTGCCAGCCATGCTGGTTTTACACGAAACTGATCCATTGGGAAGAAAAGCCGTTGACGGACAGGGAAATAAGGCAAACCGCTCACATGCCCGTGAGCTTGCGCAGCGGGGTTATGTGGTTATTGCCCCTGATTTTCCAAGCTTTGGCGATTCTGAAAATTATGATTTTGATAAAGACAGATATGAATCCGGTACGATGAAAGGGATCTTCAATCACATGAGATGTATTGACCTCCTTCAAAGCAGAGCTGATGTGGATCCTGATAATATTGGTGTTATTGGTCACTCTCTTGGTGGGCACAACTCTATTTTCGTTGCTGCATTTGATAGCCGGATTAAAGTAACGGTTAGCAGTTGTGGCTGGACTCAACTGGATTATTATAGTATCGGAAAAGATGCAGAAAAGAAATACGGAGGACGATTAGGCCCATGGGCTCAGACGCGTTATATGCCTTTATTGGGTACAAAATTTAACCTTGAAAACAATCGTATTCCATTGGATTTTGATCAGATGATTTCCGCTATTGCACCCCGGGCATTTTTCTCAGTATCACCCATACGTGATGCCAATTTTGACTATAAAGGTGTTGAGGCAGGGATAGCTTTAGTTGAGCCTGTATACCGCTCCCTGAATGCCTCAGAAAAGCTACAAGTTCGTTATCCGGATGCAGAACATGATTTTCCGGTTGAAAACCGTAAAGAAGCCTATGCTTTTATTGACCGGATACTTGGGCTTACACCTCGTTATACAGAATTTAAATAAACAATTTACTATCTATTATAGTGATAATGAAACCTGCATGAGCTTACCGCTCACAAAAAGACATGAATATAAGCTCATGCAAG
>CAYHRC010000408.1:0-2573 GCA_964358565.1 uncultured Sphingobacterium sp.
AGCATCTTTAGTGGTAATACTATTCTGCAAGTTTGTATCAAGTTTTTTCCAGGTGGTACCACGTTTGTTAAGAAGCGCTTCCCATCCTGTTTGAGCAGCCCATTGCTCAAGCTTGCTGTCACTTATACCATGCTTCTTAAAATCATGAAAATCATACTCCACATTATGTTCCTTATGCCAGTCCAGAGTCTTTTTTAC
The DNA here is from genome assembly GCA_964358565.1 of uncultured Sphingobacterium sp. Taxonomy (GTDB): domain Bacteria; phylum Bacteroidota; class Bacteroidia; order Sphingobacteriales; family Sphingobacteriaceae; genus Daejeonella. Next base: position 199 of record CAYHRC010000408.1, read on the forward strand.
TGTATTACAATTAGGAATTCCGTAAATTTTCATCAGAATATAATTGTTTTTTTAAGGTTATGAAGCTATCATGAGCATATTCATTACTGTTGTGAGCGGAATGCTCATGATGGTTTCATTAGTATTCATTTTTAAATATACAATTTGTCCGGATCGAATAAGCCAGAGGCTTGCATTTCAGAGGGCAAGTCCGGTAAGAACTATTTATTATATCGGGTCATTGTCAATTCAGTTCCGGCAGTGACAAAACTGTGAATGAACTCAATAGAACGATCAATCAGAGCAGGAAGTTTCTTTTTTTCGTCGTCATCAAAACCGCTCAGTACATAATCGACCTGCCGGCCTTTAGGGAAATTATCACCGATCCCGAAACGCAGACGGGGATAATCTGTACCGCCTGTCATAGCTTCAATGCTTTTCAAACCATTATGTCCGGCAGCACTTCCTTTCGGTTTCAGCCTTATCGTTCCGAATGGTAAAGCGAGGTCATCAACAATAACCAGCATATTTTCAATAGGGATACGCAATTCATGCATCCAGTAATTTACCGCTTTGCCACTCAGATTCATATAAGTGGTTGGTTTAATAAGATAAATATTACGGCTTTTATAAGTTAGTTCTGTGTAATAAGCAAGTCGCATATTAAAAAAAGATGCATGTGATTGTTTTGCCAGTTCATCAGCAACCATAAAGCCTATATTATGCCTGGTATCGGCATACTCCGGACCAATATTCCCTAAACCTACTATCAGATATTTCATTACAGATGCAAATATGCTTCAAAGGTTTGAAAAAAATATTATTAACATAAAAAAGCAGTGGAGGAAATCCTGCACTGCTTAATAATAATTGAATATGATGTGTCTTATTTTTTGGCTTCTGTCTCAGCTTGTTTCAAAGCACGTGACATAGTCACAGAAACGATTGTATCGTCAGGATTATTAGTTATTTTGAAATTGTCAAATTGTAATTCTCCTACACTCACTGACTTTCCAACATCCAGCTTATCGATGCCAACTTCTACGTACTGGGGCATGTGTTTCGGCAATGCTTTAACACGCAGCTTACGTAATTTCTGTATCAGCTTACCCCCTGTTTTAACACCAGGTGAAGCACCGGTTAATTTTACCGGAATTTGCATGAGTACGGGTTTCTTTTCATCAAGTTCCAAAAAGTCAACATGTAATGGCTGATCTGTTAATGGATGAAAATGTACTTCCTGAATGATCGCCTGGGCTTTAACACCAGCAACATCCAAAGCAACGAATTGAACGTCAGGTGTATATACCAGACCCTTCAAATCAGCTGCAGACACAGAAAAGTGGATTTGATTTTTTCCACCATAAAGAACTGCAGGCACCTTACCTTCATAACGCAGCTCTTTAGCGTCTCTTTTCCCTACGTTCTCTCTTGGAGAACCGCTAATAGCAATTGATTTCATTATTTATATTATTTTTGTTTGTTATTCGTTTTTTTTGCCAGGGCTTAGCCTAAAGCTCTAGTCTATCTTAAACAGATCACTGATTGATCCATGTTCGTTTACATTTGCAATGGCTCTGCCGAAAAGATCAGCCGTTGATAAAACTTTTATCTTCGGGCTATTTTTCTTTAAAGCAATGGTATCAGTTACGATCAGTTCAGTCAATGCTGAATTCTCAATCGTATTATATGCATCGTCTGATAATACCGGATGTGTACAAACTGCTCTTACACTGTTGGCACCATTCTCCATAATAAGCTCAGCGGCCTTTGCAAGAGTTCTTGCAGTATCGCAAATATCATCAATCAATACTACATCCCTTCCTGTTACATCTCCTATGATAGACATCGATTCTATTTCGTTAGCCCGTTTCCTTTGCTTATCACAGATCACTACTTCAGCATTAAAATATTTTGCAAAAGTCCTGGCACGGTATGAACCGCCCATATCTGGTGAAGCAATGATAAGATTAGGCAGATTAAGTACCTTAATATGCGGAACAAAAATCACTGATGCGTCCAGATGATCAACCGGAATATCGAAGAAACCCTGAATTTGTGCCGCATGCAGATCCATTGTCATAATCCGGTGAGCACCCGAAGCAGTGATGAGATTTGCCATTAACTTTGCCCCGATGGCAACACGTGGTTTATCCTTCCTGTCCTGGCGTGCCAGTCCGAAATAAGGGATTACAACGGTTATGTAATGAGCTGAAGCCCGTTTTGCCGCATCAGTCATTAATAGAAGCTCAATCAGATTATCATTAGGCTGATTCGTAGATTGAATTAAAAAAACATCACAACCTCGTACCGTTTCATTAAAATGAGGCTGAAATTCACCATCACTGAATCTCGAAAGTGTTATGTCGCCAAGTTCTTTTCCGTAGGCTTCCGCA
>CAYHRC010000409.1:0-2573 GCA_964358565.1 uncultured Sphingobacterium sp.
AATTATTCTAAGGACAATTACTTTTTCGGCGTGCAGTCTGTTGACGGGGAAGGGCATGAAAGTTTGGTAATTATACCAAGATCAGTTCGTTAGCTATTTTACGCTTATTTAATTGTTGCCTGTATCAGACCTACGAGACTTGGTACCTGAAAATGAATACTTGCCCTTTGTTTCCCGGCCGGGATTTCATTGTTTGCGTTCATGGCCAATAATGCTACAAGAAGAAATAATGGAACCAATAACATAAGAAATGGCGATACGCAATTGTTTAGCTTCTTCATTTTTTTGTTTTTTTGATGAAACAAATAAAATCTTAATTGAATTCATACTAAAATGTATTAGACCAAGTAGCATTTTGAACAGACGAACGGCGTAAATAAGATACTTTACCATTAATGGGATGCAGGAGGGAGTTTGCAGATAGATTTTGCCTGTTGGTCGAAACGGCCCAGGTTCGATTACTCAAATCATTAATTTAAGATTATGAATAAGTTCCGCCAGGCAATATTGCATATCATTGTGTGGACTGCAATCCTGCTTTTTTTTATGTATATCGCTGGTGACGGTAAGATAACGCATAAGACAATAGTCATTTTCTTATTTTTTGGGCTGATCAATATCAGCGTTTTTTATATCAATTACCTGCTGATACTCCCAACTTTTCTGGACAGTAAAAAATATCTCTGGGGTGGAATTGCTATAGTTTTTCTGATATTTATTTCTGCGTTTGTTAAATGCGCACTCGCTTATTACTTTTATGATTTAGTGCTTGTCAGGGGTCCGCAAAAGAAGGTAATGGGCTTTTGGGAATATTATTCCAGTGCAGCCATTTTCAGTGCTTTCTTTGTCTTTTTAAGTGCGGGTCTTAAATTTATGGCCGACTGGTTTCTGAACGAGAAAATAAAAACCAAACTGCAAAATGAAAAACTCATCGCCGAACTGGCATTTCTGAAATCCCAGATCAACCCCCATTTCTTATTTAATTCCTTAAATAATATTTATTCCCTGGCATATCAAAAATCCGTAAAAACTCCTGAAGCCATTCTTAAGCTTTCTGAGATCATGAGATATATGCTTTATGAAAGTAATGATAATAAGGTTGCCATCTCTGAAGAAGTCAGATACCTGCAAAATTATATTGAGCTGCAAAAACTGAGGTTTAAAGATCAGACCTATATTGAATTCGGGATAAAGGGAAATATAGAGGGCCAAACGATCACCCCGCTGGTTCTCATCTCTTTTGTAGAAAATGCCTTTAAACATGGTCTGGCAACAGATGAGAAGAACCCAATTACCATAAATCTGAATGTTGAATCTGATAAACTTTTTTTTCAGGTTACAAATATAAAGAGCAGTCAGAACAAGGATGAAACCGGGGGAATTGGTTTACAGAATGTAAAGCGGCGCCTGGATCTGATTTATAAAGAGCAGTACCGTTTGCATATAGATGATAGCAAGGCCATATATAATTGTGAATTATATCTAAATTTATGAAATGATTCGCTGCCTTGTTGTTGATGATGAGCCTTTAGCTTTGGATATATTAGAAGATTATATCAGTAAAGTCCCGTTTCTCACTTTAGTTAAGACCACTACAAGTGCCATTGAGGGCTTATCCCTGGTTCAAAGTGATGCCATTGACCTTGTTTTTCTCGATGTACAGATGCCTGAGCTTACCGGCATCCAATTTTTAAAGATCATCAATGGGAAATGTGATGTCATTCTTACCACGGCCTATTCTCAGTATGCGCTGGACGGGTATGAACTTGATGTAGTTGATTATTTACTTAAACCTATTGCATTCGATCGTTTTTATAAGGCTGCTCAAAAGGTATTGCAGAACACCAATGGCGGTCAGACATCTTCATCAGAGCTGTCTTTAGTGCAAAATACTTACGATTTTATTTTTGTTAAAACCGAACATAAGATCCAGAAGATCTATCTGGATGACATTCTGTACATTGAAGGCTTAAAGGATTATATTTCTATTTTTACAAAGGTAGAAAGGATCATTACCCTGCAGAATATGAAAAAGATGGAAGAGTCTCTGCCTGTAAAATCATTTGTCAGGGTGCATAAATCTTACATCATTGCACTTGGGAAGATTGAAAGCATTGAACGGAGCCGTATCCTGATCGGGGGAAAGACAATTCCTATCGGCGATACTTACCGGGAGTACTTTTTCAAGCAGATAGAGGATAAAAATATTGGTTAAACTCCAGCTTTCAGTTCAGGGCTTTCCTTATTAAGTCCTCAGCTGCCGCTACTACTTCTACCAATGGGTTTCCTGCTGGTTCGATTGGCGATAATACTGACCAGCTCATCTTTTCTCCAAAGCTCAGCGGGTAAGCTCCATACTGAACAAATTTCCAGGAATTTTTTATAGCAACCGGTACAATCAATGCATTCGGCGCTTTTTTTAGCAGGGTGGCAACTCCTCCGACAGCAAATGGCTTTAATTGCCCGTTGCGCGATCGCGTACCTTCAGGAAAAATCACCGCCGACCAGTTATTAGCCTTCATACGCTCACCAAGCTTCAGGATCTGAGCAACTGCCTGTTTACTGTCTTTTCT
>CAYHRC010000410.1:0-2525 GCA_964358565.1 uncultured Sphingobacterium sp.
TTCTCCAGATATCCTTATGGCATGTGTTTGGTGCGTATATGAGAAATCCTCGATCAGATCGTTTATCAGATCATTGATATTAAACCATTTCAATTTTAAGGTAAACCTTCCGGTGTGTATTTCGGAAATATCTAATAGTGCAGATGCAAGAGATAAAAGCCTTTTTGATTGTGTATTGATCTTCGATGTATAAACCCGGAATTCAGGAGGTGCAAATTTTACTGCTTCCCGTTCAAGGATCTGTGATAAGGCACTAATTATCGCTAAAGGCGTTTTTAGTTCATGGCTGGCTACACTGATAAAGTCATCTCTTCTCTCTTCTCCGATCTTTTCAAGAGTGATATCCCTGAAGCAAATAACTTTAAGCTTTCCCAAACTTGAATGCAGCTTTAAACTTCTGACGCTGAGCATGAATTTTCGATCCGGATCCCCCGGAGGACTATATTCAAATTCTCCTCCCGCATGAAAGCTGTGGTCAATATCAGCCTTCAGACGGGCTTGTTCTTCTGAATTACAGGCAGCTTTAAAAAAATCATAGTCGACTTTATCGTCAAATTGAAACCCTGTAATTTTGCAGAAATTTTTATTAGCTGTAACAATATGGTAGGCTTTATCCAGTATCACGATTGGCTGTCCGATGGCGTTGGCCAGATCATTATAATAAGCTAATTGGGAGACTTTCGTTTTCAAGTGCATTTATTTTATGTAATATAAAAAATAAAATCTCATTTAGATACACGTACCGCACAGCTATTGACCTTCCTGACTTTCTGGCATTGATTCTTTTGTTAAACCTCACTTATAAAGCAATATTCTTAATTTACAATTCCCCGGACTACTGCATACCGGATCAAAGCGGCTGAGTTTCTGGATTGAGTTTTATCAATCAGATTCTGTCGGTGCCCTTCTACCGTTCGCTTACTGGTAAATATCTTATCTGCTATTTCCTGGTTAGTAAACCCTTCGGCAATCAGCAATAAAATCTCTTTCTCCCGCTTAGAAAGTTCGATCTCCGGGTAATCTTCAGTAAATACATGTGAGCGCTCAAGATGGCGGTCTAAAAGTTCTATAGCAATTTCGTTGCAGATATATCGCTCGCCAGTATTGTAAACATGCCTGATGCCAAAAAGTAATTCATCGGAATTAATATTTTTTAACATGTAACCATTTGCTCCGGCCTTAAAAGCTTTTACTACATACTTTTCATTTGAAAGCATTGACAATGCTATAATCCGGAGTTCGGGATAAGATCCCATAAGGTTGGCAATCAAATCAAGACCATTAATTCCGGGCATGTTAATGTCTGTGATCAGGATTGTTTCCGCAGGATTAATTTCTCCTGTATTAAATAGTTCTATCATTTCTGTTCCGTTAGATGCTTCTGCAATTACTTGCATATCATCTTCTTTTTCAAGGAGTGAACTAATCCCCTTCCGAACGATCTTATGATCTTCGGTAAGTGCGATTTTAATCATGTTTTAATTGTGTTTAATTGTGGGCCTAAATGTATATTTATAATTTTCATACATGTGATACTACGTATTTATTACAGTAATTCTCAATTAGTACGTGAAATCAAGCTGTGTTTTGGCAAAAGAATATGGGCAGGAGCTTGTGTTCATGTAGCTTCTGATGAGAGGATTTACATGCAGAAAAGAAGGTTTTAAGAGGTTAAATGGTAATTAAAATCCTAGCTAAGAGGGGATCCCGGGGTAAGGCCCAATGTCATTAAGTTAGCGATTTAAGTTCCTGTATATCAATTATTTATGTTGATTTCATGAATTATTTTTCGTATATTATGCTGGTAATCAAATAGTTAACTATCATGCAAAAAAACTGCTATTGAGATTTTAAAGGTACTTCAGAAGGAAATTTTCAGTAATTTTCTTCAGGAGCAGTTTAAAATGAGCGAAAAAGATTTTACAAGGAACAGGAAACAGTCATTTTCGGGAACAGTACTGTTTATGGTTAATTTTCTGACCAAAAGTCTTTCATTGGAAATCGTAAACTTTGTCAGCCATTTACAAGAAAAGCTCGGCAGGGGTCAATCTGCTTTTACCAAAAGTGCTTTTGTTCAGGCCCGCAATAAAATATCTCCTGAGGTCTTCCGTTATTTGATCAAAAGGCTGAACGATGAATTTTATACGGACAATTCAAATGTAAAACTTATTCTGGGTGGTTTCAGGGTGCTGGCGGTAGACGGTTCGTGCATCACATTGCCTACGACCAGGGAACTGGAAGAGTTCTACGGAAAGTCAACGAACCAAAGCCAGGCCTACACCGTCCAGGCACGTGCTTCGGTGCTTTACGATCTGGCAAACCGAATGGCTATCAATAGTATTTTGTCAAATATAGACATCGGAGAACGCGAACTTGCCTTGCAGCAGTTGCACTATTGTAAAAAGGGGGATCTGGTCATCTATGACCGGGGCTATCCATCATACGATCTCATTCATGAACACTATGAAAAGAACGTTGCTTTTCTGATGAGGGCCAAATCTGATTTCAACTCCGTAGCAAGCGTG
>CAYHRC010000411.1:0-2520 GCA_964358565.1 uncultured Sphingobacterium sp.
ACCAGCACATTTCTAATTGGCGGTGCTGTGATCCTGGGATGTGATTCCATGAAATCACTTGCTAAAGACAAACCTAAAGTGCCATCAGATGGTCCTTCTCCTGTGCCTGAAGAAGCTTCACAGCCTCCTCAGGATACTACGAAATCAGCTGCTGCACAAAACCAGAAAAGTAAAGTTGCTGCTCAGCAAAAAAATCCATGTGATGATCTGACAGGTGTAAGTCCTGCTGAAATTGAAAAGCGTAAAGCATTTGCTTATACAAATAAAACGCCGATTCCTGATAGCTCCTGCAGTAATTGTGCTCTTTATATGCCTCCCGCAGAAGGGAAGGCCTGTGGGGGATGTTTGCTGTTCAAAGGTCCGGTACGTGCCGAAGGATATTGTACCTATTGGGCGGCTGTTAGCAAATAAAGCTTCTCAGAGCATTACTCAATCTATATTAATGCCCTTAACGGCATTTAACGAATTGATGTAAAAGAAATATTATTTATATTCGGGTACGTAAACGGTAATTGCATACCTTCATAAATTGAGAGGAGTAACTAATTTAAGTCAGCTTTTCAGGAAAGCTTCATAGCCGATAAAAAACAATTATATTCTGATGAAAAATTCTTCAAGACGCAAATTTATAAAGCAAAGTTCAGTTGCCGGTATAGGAACTGTTTTAGGCTTACATGCAGCACCTTCTCTTTTTGCTGCGCATTTAAAAAGTGCATCAAGTTCAGCAATACTCGGCGGCCCGGCTGCCTGGAATAAAGCTAACTGGATTAAATGGCCAATGTGGGTGCCTGAAACTGATGAGAAGCGTGTAATTGAAGTTCTTCGAAGCGGAGTATGGTCCAGGTCATCTGTTGTTGAAGAATTTGAGAAAGAATGGTCAGCCGCATTAGGGGTAAAGCGAACTTTGACGGTCGTTAACGGTACAAATGCCCTGATTACTGCAATAAATCAGCTTGGTATCGGAGGTGGCGACGAGGTTCTTGTTCCTCCGTATACCTTTATTGCAACTGTTCAGGCAATATTAATGAATGGCGCCATGCCTGTATTTGTCGATATTGACCCGCATACCTACCAGATCGATACCACAAAGATCGAAGCTAAGATTACACCCCGTACAAAGGCTATTCTGCCTGTACATATATTAGGCATGCCGGCTGATATGGAATCCATCATGGCTATTGCAAAAAAACATAATCTTTTGGTAGTGGAGGATGCTTGTCAGGCGCTTTTAACAGAAGTAAACCACAAAAAAGCTGGCACCATGGGTCATGCTGGTTGTTTTAGTTTCCAAAATTCCAAAAACCTGCCTATTGGCGAGGGAGGAGCTATTGTAAGCAATGATGATGCTTTCATGGACCGCTGTGTTTCTTATTCCAATTACGGCTTTCCATATGGAAGTAATATTGGAGCAGTGGGTGGAGGTAGTGTTGTACTTGGTAATAAAGTAAGGTTTACTGAATATCAGGCAGCAATCGGTCTGGCACAATTGGCAAGACTTGATGCTCAGACGACTACACGCGAAGAAAATGCCAAATATCTGAAATCCCGCATCGAAAAAATTCCGGGGATCGTTCCATATAAGTTATACGATAATGCAACCAGGGTGTCTTTCCACCTCTTCTCTTTCCGTTATAAAGAATCTGCATTTAAGGGATTGATACGGGAAGATTTCATGAAATCTTTAAGGGCAGAGAATGTTCCCTGTGGCGGTGGCTATGTTAGTACGCTAAATTCACAGCCTTACCTTAATGATGCTTTTAAGACACAGAATTTCCGAAAAATGTATTCAAAGGAAATGCTTGACTTCGATCAATTCAAGCAAAGGAATCATTGTCCTGAAAATGACGGGCTATGTAAAGAGGCTGTTTGGTTTTCGCAGAGCATGCTTCTGGGTAGCAGATCTGATATGGATGCGATTGCCGCCGCTATTGAAAAAACGCATACTAATGCTGAGAGCATAAAAAAAGCACTTCAGAAATAATCATTTTTTTTTGCCGGGTTCCGGTAAATCATTCACAAAGCTTAAAGCCATATATATCAATGAAAGGTATGATCAAATATTTATTATTTTCCTGTTTGCTGTTTATCAGCTCAGCCTATGCTTCTGATATCAGAGTTGGTATTGGCAGGAAAACCATAACTCCGGAGATAAGATCATTTATGACCGGATATGCAGGCCGTAATAAACCTGCTGAAGGAAAGATCCATGATCTATGGGCTAAGGCTTTGGTTTTAGAAGAAAGTCCCGGTCAGCGGCTCATTATAGTAACCACTGACATCCTTGGACTGTCTCATGAGATATCAGAAGATGTAGCTAAACGACTCCTTAAAAAGTATGGAATAAACCGTTCTCAATTATTGATGAACTCTTCACACACACATTCAGGACCAATGATTTGGCCAGCCTTAAGTGTCATAGCCGATTATAGTCCCGCCGATCAGCAATTAGTTTCCCAGTATACCCACAAATTAACTGAGGATATTGTGGCTGTCATTGATATGGCAATAGCCGGTCTTAAG
>CAYHRC010000412.1:0-2517 GCA_964358565.1 uncultured Sphingobacterium sp.
CGGGATTGGATTCCGAAATAGCAGTTAATTTCCTGTTCAGGGATGATCCGGGCGTTACGGATCTTTCAAAAGGCTTATTTGCTAAAGCACGTACAGCAGCTGGAATTATTACAGAACGATTATTCTCCAAATTATATACTAAGGCAGTACCGATACCTTTTTCATTCCCGGTTTGGGGAAAGGATATTTCAAATTTGAAATTATTAAGGTCTGCCGATATTATCCATCTGCACTGGATAAATCATGCTTTTTTACGGCCTGAAGACCTTGCTAAACTTTCACGATTAAATAAACCTCTCGTATGGACATTTCATGACAGTAATGCCTTTACAGGCGGATGTCATGTACGCTACGAATGCGATCATTACCAGAATGAATGCGGTTATTGCCCGGTCTTAAAAGATCCCGGTGCCAATGATAGTTCCCATAGGATCTGGCTCAGGAAAGAGGAAGCTTACAGGCATCTGGATTTTACAGTTATCGCACCAAGCAGGTGGATGGCAGATTCAGTGAGAAAAAGCAAACTACTCGGTATAGCAGAAATTAAAAATATACCTAATACGCTTGATACCAATGTATTTAAACCATCAACCCGCTTAGAAGCGAGACAAATACTCGGTTTATCAGCTGATAAATTTATTTTAATGAGCGGTTTCATGCCTTCACGTAAGGATTTGCATAAGGGAACTTCATATCTCATCGAAGCAATTAATATTTTTATAAAGGAACATCATGTCAGTGCTGATGAGGTAGAACTGGTGATCTTTGGGAACAGGGATGATAAGAATGTGCCTGTATTTCCTATCCGAACGACCTTCCTTGGTACTATATCCGATGACGAAAAGCTTGCTCTTTGTTACAGCGCTGCCGATGTATTCCTGGCGCCATCCCTTGAAGATAATCTGCCCAATACGGTTATGGAAAGCCTTGCCTGCGGTACCCCGGTTGTTGCCTTTACCACCGGTGGTATTCCTGATATGGTGAGGCACAAACATAACGGATACCTTGCCACATACCGTTCATCACCAGATCTTGCTGCAGGAATAGCCTGGATCTGCGATGCGGATAGTACGGAATTAAGTCTGAACGCCCGAAAAACTGTGGAGGATAATTTTTCTGAGAGTATAATAGCCAGACAGCATATTGAACTCTACAAAACCTTGATTAGCAAACATGTTTCAGCCTAAATTAAGTGTGATCACTGTCGTTTTTAATAATGTGCGGGATATTGAGCGCACCTTACTTTCTGTCATAAATCAGACCTATCCGAATATAGAATACCTTGTTATTGATGGCGTTTCAACCGATGGAACCCTTGATATCCTGAAAAAATATGAAAGCCGTCTGGGGAAGCTCATTTCAGAAAAAGATAAAGGGATCTATGATGCAATGAATAAGGGCCTTGCTATGGCTTCAGGTGATTATGTGTTGTTTATGAATTCAGGTGATGAGATATATGCGCCGGACACGGTTGAGAAAGTATTCTCTGAGCCTGATGCTGATATTTATTATGGCGAAACAGAGATGTATGATCAGAACTGGAAAAGCCTGGGACAAAGAAGGCATAAAGCCCCCGATAATTTCACCTGGAAGGATTTTAAACACGGGATGAGCATCAGCCACCAGGCAATTTATATTCGCAGGTCGCTCGCAGAACCTTACGATCCGCAATATAAATTAAGTGCTGATATCGACTGGATCATCAAAGCTGCTAAAAAAGCAAAAAAGATAGTCAACACCCGCATGTATGTAGCGAAATATCTCGTTGGAGGAATGTCAAAGGCTAAACATCGCGAAAGCCTCATTGAGCGCTTCCATATATTTTCAAAACACTACGGATTACTATCAAACCTGCTTAATCACTCGGCCATTGCGACTAAACTCGCACTTTATTTTCTGCGGCATGGGAGGACAAATGATTGAACAATTGAGAATTGACAATGCTGGGCATGCGTGTGTTTAAAAAATTCTTATTACTCATCCGATGAATGGTGTCATCGGATGAGTATTTGGAGAGTCATCGGATGAATATTACCCCTTCTTTACTACCGGTTCTGCATCCGGCTTATGGCGCTTAAGTTCCATATATCGCATATCCCAATGAAAGCACTAATAGTATAGAAGCTATAAGTGAAATGGTCTCGCCTGTATAATAGGATGCAGGTTCGAACTTGAATTCAAGTTTATGATTGCCTCCAGGTAACTGCGCGGCACGTAAGATATAATCTGCTCTGAAATAAGGGATCTTTTTGCCATCGACATAGGCATTCCAGCCCTTATCGTACCAAATCTCTGAGAAGACAGCTAAAGCATCACGACCGGAAGAATATTCATAGGTCATATGATCCGGATGGTATTTGGTAAGCCGGATAAAAGCATTTCCATCATAGCCTATTTTTCTGGCATCTATGAGGGGTTTAAATTCCTCATGCACTATCATTACTTTTTTAGGGTCGAAGCTGCTGATACCTGCCATTTCCTCATCAGCATTTTTTACATATTGGATATTTTGAACAA
>CAYHRC010000413.1:0-648 GCA_964358565.1 uncultured Sphingobacterium sp.
AAACAGAGTGATTTTATTTGAATTAGCCGCTTGTATTATTGGATGCTTTTCAGGAAAGATTAAACTGTACTTTTATAGAACGATTTAATCGCTGTTCTCCCGCATCCGCGTTACAAATGCGGACGATTGTGCAAATTTTGAATTATCGGTTGATATAGTTTATCTGAATTCAAACACAGATCTTCCCACATACCTTTGCTCTATCTGCTCATTTATCCGCAACAGCTGGTTGTACTTGGCAAGTCTTGAAGATCCGGCTACAGAACCGATCTTTATTTGTCCGCCGTTCAATCCAACAGCAAGGTCTGCCAGGGTAGCATCCTCGGTCTCTCCCGAACGGGCAGAGATGATCGTTTTAAAGCCTGCGCCTTTCGCCATATTTAAGGTATGAACGGTTTCCGTCAGGGTACCGATCTGATTCATTTTTACCAGAATGGAATTACCTGCCTTTAGATCAAAGCCTTTCTGTAAACGCTCCGGATTAGTGGTGAACAGGTCATCCCCGATCAACTGAACATGTTTGCCAAGCTTTTGAGTAAGCAGTTGCCATCCTTCCCAATCATTCTCTGCCAGGCCATCCTCAATGGAAATAACGGGATGCTCTCTGGTCCACTTTTCCAGCATATCCACCATTTGATCAGAACTCAG
>CAYHRC010000413.1:658-2507 GCA_964358565.1 uncultured Sphingobacterium sp.
CAGCTGATAGATCTTTTTTTCCGGATCATAAAAATGAGAGGAGGCAACATCCAGGGCTATGGCAATATCGGTATGAGGTTTATACCCGCATAAATTAAATACCTCACCCAGAACTTCGAGCGCTTCTTCATTTGAAGAAAGCTGAGGCCCAAAGCCTCCCTCATCTGCCAGCAGGTAGGCATTATATCCCTTTTTGATGAGCAGGTCCCTGGTTTTCCAGTACACATTGGATATCATTTCAAGGGCATCCGGATAGGATCCGGGTGATATGGGAATGATCAGGAAATCCTGCAAGTCAATATTTTTGCCGGCATGCAATCCCCCGCTGATAATATTTACCATCGGAACAGGGATGGAAAGCTGTTCGCCGGAAGGCAGAAATTTTTTAGCCAGGTGCCTGAATAATGGTATGCCAGCCTCGTTCGCAGCGGCATGAATGCAGGCGAATGAAGCACCCAATATGGCGTTAGCTCCAAGCTTCGATTTATCGGGACTGCCATCCAGCCCGATCATCAGCTTATCCAGTTGCTCCTGATCTTCAACGTCCAGCCCGATCAATGCCTTTCTGATCGTCGTGTTGGCATTATTAACCGCCTTCGCAACGCCTTTGCCCCTGTATCGTTTTCCACCGTCACGTAATTCAAGAGCTTCAAACTGTCCTGTTGATGCACCCGAAGGAACCATCATTCTTCCCATAATTCCGGATTCCAGAATGACATCCACTTCAACCGTAGGATTACCGCGCGAATCGAAAATTTCTCTTGCTCTTAGATCTTTAATTTTAGACATGATCGCTATTAATTTAAGGGAGTGTTTTTTATTGTTAAAAGATATTTTTTTTAACTGTAAATGAATTGTTTCCGGATATTTTCCATGATATCGGCATTGCGCGGCGCATTTTTGATCCAGTCAATGGCCACCATTCTGATGACCTGTTTCAGACCTTCATCCTGTATATAATTTACCGGGGACTTCCCGTCCATCCGCGCCAGCAGCATCAGTCCGAGATGCGGAAGCAGATTATTGACCTCTCCTGAATAATTAGCGAGGAAGACCCGTATCAGCCCTGAAACTTCTTCATACTTCTTTAAATGCCATGCTTTCAGCATCAGGTGGCCCAGGCAATAGGCCAGATCAAATACCGGATTTCCCCAATGTGCCACTTCAAAGTCTATCAGCACAATTTCACCGTTCTTTTGAACGAGCATATTCTTTGGCGAAAAATCGCCGTGCACCAGGCAGATCTTCTGCCTGGTCAGCTCATCAATTAATTTATTGATCGCTGAAGAAAGTTCAGGATATTTTTTGATCAAAAAGCGGTGAAAGGGATCTATACGAAGCTGATTGAAATATTTCTGATCACTGAATTCAGCCTTAACTTCCTTATCTATTTTAAAGCTTTGCCCATGTATCCGGCTTAAAAGTGAAGCCGCACTTTTTGCTGTATTGTTCTTAAACGTTCCGTTCATCAATATGTCCTTCCAGGTCTGCACGCCTTCTTCCGCACAGCTCATCATGTAAACATGATTGATATAATCAACATGCAAGACCCTGGGCACATTCGAATCAGGTACAATAAGCTCGATCTGCTTCATCACCTTATGCTCCCGGTGGATACGCTCCACATCAGAAAACCAATCCTCTTTGACATCCAATTTTCCCAGAGCCTGTTTGATCACCCAGCGATCCTGATCACGAACTATTTTCCAGACTCTGCAGGATACACCACCCGAAAGATACTCTACCTGTACTTTTTCATCATCACTTATAATACCTTCTGAAACCAGGTATTTTTTTACCTCTTCTATACTATCAAGTGTCATTAGAGAAATCTACCAGTAAATACCAT
>CAYHRC010000414.1:0-2483 GCA_964358565.1 uncultured Sphingobacterium sp.
TCAGAAACTCGTCAAGCAGAGAAAAGAATCCGCAGAGATTTATCAGGCCCAAAATCGTCCGGATCTTTACCAGATCGAGTTTGAAGAGTTGCAGGTCATAGAAGCTTATCTGCCTAAACAGATGGATCGGGATTCTATTATCGCCCATGTGAAGGATGTAATTGTTCGTATTGGTGCTTCAGGCATGAAGGATATGGGGAAAGTTATGGGACTTGTCAATAAGGAACTGGCCGGGAAAGCAGACGGGAAAACAATATCGGAAGCGGTAAAACAGCTTCTGGCCTGATTATAAAATTATTTCAGATACTGATCTCAAAAACTTATTTTTATTAAAGATGCATAAGTTTTATACCGATTATACATTCATACTTATATCTTAGCATTAACAGATATATGTGCTTAACAATCCTATGGAGTTTGCGATAAAAGAAGAAAACGGTTTTAAATATATTGATGAGGGTGAAGGTGAAGTACTTATATTACTTCATGGTTTAATGGGGGCACTTAGTAACTGGAATGACGTTGTAGAAGAATTTAAAAAGGATTACCGGGTAATTATACCTTTGCTGCCCCTGTATGATTTACCTTTATTAACAACAGGAGTAAAAACACTTGCGAAATTTGTTCATAAATTTGTAAAGTATAAAAAATTTCAGAATGTTATACTTTTAGGAAATTCACTGGGAGGACATGTTGGATTAATTTATACGCTAAATCATCCGGAGGAAATAAAGGCCCTCGTTTTGACGGGCAGTTCTGGTTTATATGAAAATGCTTTCGGGGGATCATTTCCACGCCGCGAGAGTTATGATTTTATTAAAGAAAAGGTCGAATTGACATTTTATGACCCGGCAACAGCAACAAAAGAACTTGTTGACGAGGTATATCAGCTCGTTAATGACCGCAGTAAGGAGATTCGCATTCTGGCCATGGCAAAATCGGCAATACGTCATAATATGTCAAAAGACATAAGTAAAATAACAGTACCGGTTTGTCTCATTTGGGGCAAGGACGATAAGATCACTCCACCGGATGTAGCGAATGAATTTCACTCGCTCCTGCCGAACTCTGAATTGAATTGGGTTGATCATTGCGGACATGCCCCTATGATGGAGCAACCCGCTGAATTTAATGCTTATTTGCGAAAGTTTTTAGATCGCATAAAAAGTTGAACCTATGTATGCACGTGAACTCATATCTGATGCCATACCTCCTCTAAGAACTTCGGATACCATCCGTAAAGTTAAAGAAAGGATGGCTGAGTTTCGGGTAATTCATTTGCCAATAGTTAATAATAAGCAGTTTCTGGGATTAATATCGGATGAAGATCTAATTGAAGTGGCTGATCAGTCATTTCCTATAGGCGGACTGAACTTATCCCTTCATAATGTTTGGATATATGAAGATCAGCATATATATGATGTGATCCGTTTATTTTATGAGCAAAAGCTTAGCCTGGTACCTGTTCTCGATTTAAACAAGAATTATATCGGTGTTATTTCCATCAATACGATGATGGAGTACATCGCAACGATCACATCAGTTAAAGAACCTGGTGGGATTATCATACTTGAAGTAGACAACAGGAACAATTCGCTCACTCACATTGCTCAAATAGTTGAATCAGACAATGCCCAGATCCTCAGTTCCTACATCCAATCTTTTCCGGATTCAACACGTCTGGAGATAACACTAAAACTCAATCGAACAGATATATCCTCCATTTTAGCTTCTTTCCTGAGGTATGAGTATACTGTGAAGGCCACCTTTAATGATACAAAATCAGACGATGGCATCTCCGACAGGTATAACCAGCTTATGAACTTCCTTGATATCTAAAAAATAAGCATGAAGATTGCAATTTACGGCAGGCAATTCAATAACACAGTATTGCCATATGTACAGCAGGTTTTTGATTGTCTGTCAAAGCATGATATTGAAGCCTTTGTGTATGATAAATACAATAATTTTATTGCTGGCAAGATATTTTTTCCTAAAAAACTGGAGGTGTTCAGGAATTACCAGGACCTCATATCGGCCCGCATTGATGTAATTATCAGTTTGGGTGGTGACGGGACGCTGCTTGACACAGTTACCCTTATCCGGGACTCAAATATACCTGTAATCGGAATAAACTTCGGACGCCTTGGTTTTTTGGCGAGTATTAATAAAAACGACATATCATCAGCAATCCAAAGCCTTGTTGAAAAGGATTTTACTCTGGATAAACGTGAATTATTAGGGATAGAATCAGAGCGTAATCTATTTGGCAATGAAAATTTTGCCCTTAATGATGTGACCATTCACAAACGGGACACTTCGGCGATGATGCTCGTTCACGCCTATCTTGATGGGGAGTTTTTGAACTCTTACTGGGCGGATGGCGTAATTGTGGCAACTTCTACAGGTTCTACTGCATATTCTCTTAGCTGTGGCGGACCAATTATCTTCCCGGGTTCGGGAAATATAGTTGTAACGCCAAT
>CAYHRC010000415.1:0-2473 GCA_964358565.1 uncultured Sphingobacterium sp.
GGCGGCAAATGGAGTAATACTTCTTCAAACAAAAAGGGGCAAAGTGGGTAAATCGGTGGTTAGTTTCAACAGTTCAGTGGGTTTTCAGTTTAAACCAGAAGCAATGGAGGTAATGAGCCCTTATGAATTTATCAAGTACCAGACGGAACTTAACCCTAATCTCGCAACTACCACGGCCTTTTTTGCAAATGGCAAGACTTTAGAAGATTATAGAAATGTTGAAGGGATCCAATTTCAGGATTATGCATTACGTACCGGAGAGATACAAAAGCATGACCTGGCATTAAGGGGAGGAAGCGACCAAACCAGGTATTCAATATCCGGATCTGTTTATGACCAGCAGGGTGTAATACTCAATACAGGGCTTAACCGGTACACAGGCAGTGTAAAAATAGATCAGACTATAAGCAAGAAGATAAAAGCCGGTATAACCGGTGAATATATCGGTATCAAATCTTTTGGTCAGGTTATTAACACCGGTACCACTCAAAGCACTCCTACCGCTTATGTGTTGGCGAGAGCCTGGATGTATCGTCCGATATCACCTCTTCCAGATCAGGATCTTCTTGCAGAAGAAGTTGACGAAAATGCTGTTAACGCATCAGATTTTAGGGTAAACCCTGTTATAGATCTGGAAAATCAGCAGCAGTTTAACAATACAAACCTTTTGACAGGGAATGGCAATGTAAGTTATGAAATTACCAAAGACCTGACTTTTAGAACCTTTGCAGGTATACGGCATAATAGATTAACTCTGGATCGATTTTTTAATTCAAAGACCTCGCAGGGGAGTCCATATAATCCAAGTAATCCTAATGGCGTAAATGGCTCTGTAACTAATGTAAATCAAAGGTACTTTACTAATTCGAACACGCTTAATTATAAAAAGACGTTTAAAAAGGATCATACTGTAACGGGATTAGGGCTATTTGAAATGAATAGTTACAAAACATCTGTTAACGGATATGGCGGCAGGCTTTTACCTAATGAAAATCTTGGGATGGATGGATTGGAAGAAGGCCTTGCCTTTAATCCTGCTTCGTCCTCAAGTGTATGGACCATGGCTTCCTATGCTACCAGGTGGGATTACAATTATAAGTCCAAATACATTATTACAGGTACTTTCAGGGCCGATGGATCCTCCAAGTTTGTAAATCCCTGGGGATATTTCCCTGGAGCTGCAATAGCCTGGAACATGCAGAAGGAAGGATTTTTTGCCAAAACGCTTCCTGCTATTTCTACTTCTAAACTTAGAATTAGCTATGGCAGTAATGGGAATAACCGCGTAGGCGATTTTGATACCTATGCGCGTTTACTCCAAACTATTGACGGCTATTCTTTTAACAATGGAACACCAACAGGAGCAATATATGTTTCGGCCATAGGTAACCCCGCTTTGAAATGGGAAAAAGTGAATACCATGGATCTGGGTTATGAGATAGGGATATTAAAAGACCGGGTTTCTCTGGAATTTGACCTGTACAGGAAAACTACCGAAAATCTGCTTTTGAATTCCATATTGCCGCCAACCACCGGATATGGCTCAGCAGTTAAGAACATAGGTAAACTAAGAAATGATGGTATGGAATTTACTCTGAATACTGTCAATGTTTCCACTAAATCGTTTAACTGGGAAAGTAATTTCAATATTAGTTTTAACAGGAATAAAGTAATGGAACTGACCAGGGGGCAGCAAAGTTTACCAAGTAATGTAGCCTATGTTTCTCAGTTTAATAAGCCTTTATACCTGGCAGAGATAGGAAAACCTGCAGGGATGATGATCGGCTATATATGGGAAGGTAATTACCAGTATTCTGATTTTAATGAAACTTCTCCCGGTATATATGTCCTTAAGCCTTCAGTTCCAACAAATGGTGCTGTAAGAAATACTATACAGCCCGGTGATATTAAGTACAAGGACATGAATGGAGACGGCATAATGAATGATGCTGACGTGACATTTATCGGACGAGGCCAGGCAATCCATACAGGCGGTTTGTCAAATAATTTCTCGTATAAAGGATTTAACATGAATGTGTTTTTTCAATGGTCTTACGGGAATGATATCTATAATGCCAACCGGCTTTTACTTGAAGGTAATAGTAATGGGTACGCCAACATCAATCAGTTTGCAAGTTATGTCAACCGCTGGTCTCCTGAAAATCAGACCAACGAAAATTATCGTACCCGCGGACAAGGCCCTATTGGAGTCTTTTCATCACGGGTTGTTGAAGATGGTTCATATCTCCGGTTGAAAACAGTTTCTTTTGCATATGCTATTCCTGCCCGTTATATCAACAAACTATATTTAAGCAATTTAAGCTTTAATATTTCAGGGCAAAATTTAGCTACCTGGACTAAGTACACTGGGATGGATCCCGAGGTTTCAACCCGTGGTAATACACTTACGCCTGGTTATGATTATTCCTCTTACCCTCAGGCCCGTACACTTGTTTTTGGTCTGAAAGCAGCA
>CAYHRC010000416.1:0-2473 GCA_964358565.1 uncultured Sphingobacterium sp.
ATGAACATTTTGGATTTTAGCTTTTAAGGACTTAATTGGGATTGAACGCAATGAGGGGAGGGCAGAAAGCACCCGGCCAGCCAGGACAGTTCCAATGCGTCTGGATTCATCAAATCCACTTAACTGATCAGGATTTGAAACATCAACATGATTGATATTTCCTGAAGTTCCATTCGTAAAAATGGTCACCACATCATCCCCCTTTACATTTCCAATCAATTCAGACATTACACCGGGAAAATCGGATGAGAACCGGTTACCTCCAACAACAGCAACATGCAAAGCGAAATTTACTAAAATAGCTACCGGCTTCTTATCAAGAGATTCAAAATACACAATAGATAATGCCGGATCAATTGGTCCGGCCGGCCTGACTATATTCGGGTTCAATTTTCCGGGATTCGTTTTGAAAGTACCGTCTTTCATCAAATAGCGCCGATTGAAACTTATTGTAGTCTCCTGAACGCTTCCTACTGAAACACGAACTGGCTGAATTTTAGAAATAGCCAATTTTACATTGGCCGTAATCAGTTCAGGTAGATTTTGAGTATACTCCTGGCTTTTTAGTTTTGCTAGACCACCTACAACATCCCAAAAAAGTGGATTCATCTGAGGACCGGCATGCGCATGAGTGGCATTCAAAATAATATTATTAATAGCTATTCCTGTTTGCTTATGAATCAATTCCCGACTCTTCATTACCAGCATATGCGGTAAACTAATCACATCGAGAGTAATAAATGCCGCCTTCTCACCAGCATGCTCAAAAACTAATGTTTTTACGTAAATATCGTCATGGACTCCCTGAGAAATCCTGATACCATAAGAATCACCAATTATGCTTCCCACAGGAGGGGTCATCTTGCTTTTGGCGGCCCCAACTTTGAAATCCTCTGTTTGAGACGATGTATTTGCGAATAGCAAAATTGAATTCGTCATCAGAATAGAAAAGAAAATGATTGAAAGAGTATTTTTTTTCATTTAAGCTATTTTTAAACTTTTCTGTAATTATTACCCAATAAAACAGATAAAAAATCTTGCCTCATATTTCTCAATTAAGAAAAATTAATTGAGAATTTTTTTTTACAATTGATTAAAATGGGATGAAAATTACATTAGAAGATCTCTTTTAAATATTATTAAATTAGTTTAGTTCCGGAGGCAAATTCCCGTATGCCCAGGGTGCACGGAATGGCGGTGGGGGCGGTGGTAATGGAATCTTGCCAGGTACCATTTGATTCGACAGTTCGATCCCTGCATTGGCGAACTGACGGCCTGCAGATACTTCCAGATTGCTATAGGAAGTTAGACGGGTCTCGTATCCACCCCCGTTCGGACCCAATGCCTCTTCGGTTGGCACGTAGCCCGTGATGCCGTTGGCCAGTTCCACCACAAATGTAAATGGAAATTTACTTCCTGCCTTGATGTCGAGGGCGTATTGAACGAAATATTCCGCAGGATTCGACACGAACACCATCGGGCCAACCTGGATGGTCTGCACTTCAACTTCCACTAAGGGCCGGGCTTTTATGATGGCATCCAGTATCAAAATCTCTTTTGCAAAAGTCCATTCCGTGGTACCAGCCTTTTCTGGACCTTGCTTCACCAGTTCAAGTGAGTGCCTGACTTTTTCCGGTGTAGGAATGCGGCGCTTTACCGTCCAGACCTTCTGCCGTGAATCCACTGGAATGTCACTACCCGCACCCTGGCGAATGAGTAGCAGGGTCTTGAACGCCTCGGCACCAACACGGCCGCCGACGATCTCCCACCAATCTTCGGAAGACGGGTTTTGAAATTTAGTAAGATTATCTACCTGAGTGATATCACCGCAGGCACCCTGCATAAAGACAACCGGCAAAGCAGCATTACCGGTAGCCCCGCGAATCGTCTTCTCCATAGCCCCAACCCAGTTAGCAGAGATACCGCCCGGATTAGTAGTGTTGTGACAGGAAAAATTCACTACAGTGCCAAGCAAATTACCCTTCAAATCCCATACACCAACGGTGCCTACCTGAGGATCTATGGGTCCCGCATAATCGATAATATCGGGATTGCCTGCACCGGGATGGGAGTAGCTCAGTCCGTTCTTCATCCGGAGACGCCGATTGAAAGAAACCTTGTCTTCATGACCATTGCCGACTGCAAGTTTGGCATCAGTACGCGTATCGTTCGCAAACACAACTGCATCAACGATCTGCTTCTTCAGAAGCTGAATATATCCGGGATTAGAGACTATAGAGTTATTATTTACCAGATCCTTTACCAGGGGCGATGCCTGATCCCAATCACCTGGTTCACCCATACCGATCGGGCCCGATGAATGAGAGTGTGAAGCCCCGATCATCACTGCATCCGCCTGTATACCACAACGCTTCTGGATCTCAGCACGTACTTCCTGCACCAGGTGGCGGGTCACGAAGAGCAGATCGATACCCACAAGCGCAACGCGCTTCTTGCCATCGTCAAAGACCAC
>CAYHRC010000417.1:0-2472 GCA_964358565.1 uncultured Sphingobacterium sp.
TGCACAGGCACCCATGGCAATGACATACTTTGGTTCAGCCATCTGGTCATATAATCTTCGTAATGAGGGTGCCATTTTGTTAACTATGGTTCCGGCAATAATAATTAAGTCTGCCTGACGTGGTGAAGGGCGTGCAACCTCAAAACCAAAGCGGGACCAGTCGTGACGGGCGGCACCTGCCTGCATCATTTCGATGGCACAGCAACTGGTGCCGAAATATAATGGCCACAAAGAGTTTGAACGACCCCAATTAATGATTTTATCTAAAGAGGTAATTACAATATTTCCTCCATTTCCGCCTGGAATTACTTGTCCGGGGAAATCTTTGCCGAGTTCTGCTGTATCTATTCCCATCTTAATGCGCGTTTTTTCCAGGCATACAATAAACCAAGACCCAGAATGAGTATGAAAATTAATATTTCGACTAGAGCGACCAAACCGGTTTCTTTGAAAACAACAGCCCAGGGCACCAGGAATGCTATCTCTACATCAAAAATCAGGAACAGGATAGCATATAAATAGTAACCTACTTTAAACTGGACCCAGGTTGGTCCAATGGTTTCCATCCCACACTCATAGGGTTCCCTCTTGCTTGGATTATCAGACTTGTGTGAGATTAAATTTGATAAAAAATTTGCGCCGGCAACTAAGGCTATGCCTGCCAATAAAAATACTATAAGTGCTTCTGATCCCATTTCAAATATTTTAAGTTTAATTTCATTCTCAGTATTTTAACCTGTCAAATCAATAGCCCCTGGATTTATTTTTTGTGATTTCTCTTTTTTTATTGCATGAAGTCGCACGGACAGATTGATTCTCTTTTACATTTTTATAGTACATGTAGTATTCGGTACTGTATACTACTTACAAAGCTTTCAAGGCCAGCAGTCTTTCCCAACGATTAGCTACACCATTTTCCGCTTCTAAAAGTAGTTCAGCTGCATGCTCCGGATCCTGGCGTGTCAGAACACTGAAACGGGTTTCATTATATAAGAATTCATGCAGAGCTAAAGAAGGTTCCTTGCAGTCAAGGGAAAATCGTTCTCCTCTGGCTTTTAAAGGGTTGTAACGAAACAATGGCCAATACCCTGATTTAACAGCATTCTCCTGCTGTGTCGCACCGTTTGCCATATCATAACCATGAGCAATACAATGGCTGTATGCAATTACTATCGAAGTTCCAGGAAATGCTTCAGCTTCCTGGATGGTTTTAATAGCATGTACATCATTTGCGCCCATAGCTATCTGAGCAACATACGCTGAACCATGTGCTATTGCCTGTAATGCAAGATCTTTTTTGCTATTCTGTTTTCCGTTGACTGAAAATTTTGCACTGGCGCCAATAGGAGTGGACTTGGATTTCTGGCCACCTGTATTAGAATAAACTTCCGTGTCAAGAACAATAATATTTACTTTCTCACCGGTAGAAAGTACATGATCCAATCCTCCGAAACCAATGTCATAAGCCCAGCCATCCCCGCCAATAATCCAATGTGATTTTTTAACCAGGTGATCGGCAAGGATATTTAATTGCCTGCCTTCAAAAGTGTCTATTGATGCAATGCGTTTTCGAAGTTCTTTAACAGTTTCACGCTGTTTATGAATTCCGGCCTCTATACTTTGGTCTGCATTTAACAATTCATCAACCAGACTTTCGCCAATAACTTCCTTGTTTTTTTGCAGGATCCTTTTAGCAATTTCTGTTTTTTTATCGTAGGCCATTTTTATTCCCAGGCCGAATTCTGCATTGTCTTCAAATAATGAATTTGCCCATACAGGACCGCAACCATCATTATTTGTAGTCCATGGAGTAGTAGGTAAATTGCCTCCATAAATTGATGAACAGCCTGTTGCATTTGCAACCACCATTCTATCTCCATACAATTGAGATAGCAGTTTAACATAAGGCGTTTCACCACAACCGGAGCAGGCTCCGGAAAATTCAAATAATGGCTGCAATAATTGTGTGCCTTTCACAGAGTTTTTGTTTACCCGTGAACGGTCAATTTCAGGAATGGACAGGAAGAAGTCCCAATTTGGTATTTCCGCTGCTTTTAACGGTAGTTGTTCCTGCATGTTTATTGCCTTATGGTGGGGATCTGTCTTGCTTATTATTGGACAATATTCAACACATAAATTGCAGCCTGTACAATCTTCTACAGAAACTTGTAAAGTATAAGCTTCAGTCTCCTTATCAAACTCTTTTCCAATAGGTTCCTTGTGTTTGAAAGATGCAGGGGCGTTTGAGAGTTCTTCCTTGCTGTAAACTTTGCAACGAATAGCGGCATGAGGACAGATCAGAAAACATTTACCGCATTGTGAACATAAATCTTCATCCCATACCGGTGCTTTATCTGCAATGTTCCGCTTTTCATACTGGGTGGTTCCAACAGGATAAGTGCCATCCGCAGGGAATGCACTTACAGGTAAATCATCTCCTTCAAAAGAAAGTATTTTTGCTAATACATGTTT
>CAYHRC010000418.1:0-2419 GCA_964358565.1 uncultured Sphingobacterium sp.
CAGGACGTTAAAAAGGGCCTCCAACAGCACTGTTTCCGCCAGATCCCATCAGCGGGAATTCTGTGCTTTGCGATTTTCCATACCATATAAAAGCGGGCACTACAGCAGGAAGTTCCCTGAGGCCGGTATTATTGGGAGAATTATTAACGGGATGAGCAGGATCAAAGAGTTCACCGGATATTTTTGTAGCAAAATCATAGTCACGGTAAGCCTTATTGTCTCCTATAAAATAGGGCCACCCATAATTGCCCGGCCTTTTGGCTAAATTAAATTCATCATACGACTGAGGACCTCTTTTTTCCGGATCATCTCTTGATCCATCAGGTCCAACTTCTCCCCAGTACAGCCATCCGGTTTTACTGTCTATGCTAAGTCTCCATGGGTTACGATTCCCCATGGTGTAAATTTCAGGACGTGTTAAAGAGGTGCCTTCAGGAAACAAATTCCCTTCCGGGATGGTATAGGTTCCATTTGGTTCAGGATGGATACGGAGTATCTTACCCCGCAGATCATTTGAATTGGATGAACCTTTCTGAGAGTCTTCACCAGATTTACCCGGGCGCTCATCAAGAGGTGTAAAACCATCGGATGCTCTTGAAAATGTATTATCCCCTGTGCTCAGGAATAAGTTCTTATTTTTATCAAAGAGCATTCCCCCGCCTACATGGCAGCATTGTTCGCGCTGCACAGGAACCTTCAGGATCACTTTTCTGGAACTTTGGACAAGTTCTTTTCCATACCATTCATATCGCTCCAAAATATTTATAGCCTCATCCCCTGCTATGGAATAATAGACATAGATCCAATGATTTTTTTCATAATCAGGATCAAGAATCACTCCCTGTAATCCGTCTTCTGCTTCGCTAACTTCACCAGTTTTACTTACATATTGTGTACTTACCGGAAGTTTTGCAATAAGCGTAACTTTTCCGCTAATAGGATCATACAACTCCAGCTTCCCATGACGTTCTGCAAATAAAACCCTGCGATCTTTCAGGACCTGGAACTGCATAGGCTCTTCAATGCCCTGAGCCAGTACTACTTTTGTAAACCTGTTATCTTCCGGTCTTTTCAGGCTTTGCGACTGTGCTGTAAAACAAGAGCTTATCAGGATGAAAAAAACCGAAATCAGTTTTAAATTTATAAATGGAAGGTGTTGAGGCATAATTCTACTTTGGGTGAATAAAAGGTTAGATTAAATATTATTAGAAATGGAAGCTTAAATTTTAAGCTTCTCTATGAATTGCATATTATGTTTCATGCTATCCATGGGATTATTGGCGTACTCTTCCTGCTCTATAAAGAAATATTTTAAGCCGGATTGTTCCCGGTGCTGCAATATCTTCTCTATATCCAGCCCTCCTTTGCCAAATTCAGTACTTTGCTTTTTTTGCAGATCCATGTCTTTAAGGTGCCATAGGGGAAAGCGTCCGTTGTATCTTTTAAAGTAATCAAAGGGATCTTTTCCGCTGGCTACCACCCATCCCAGATCCAGTTCCATAAATACGAGTTTTGGATCTGTATTATCCATTAATACATCGTAAAGTACCTGACCGTTTTGTTGTTCAAACTCATAGTCATGATTATGATACCCGAATTTGAGCTGAAGTTTCTGACATTCTTCACCTGCTTTATTGAAGGTTTCTGATGCTTTTTTATAATTATCTATGGTTTGTCCGCGGCCGGGTAAGCTGGAGCAGATCAGATACTCCTGACCCGATTCGGCAGCCTCATTTATAGTTTGCTGCCATTTATTGTCAATGTTCACATGGCCGCTGCGAAGGGTCATGCCCAGGTCCCTGCAGACTTGCTTCATTTCCTTTGCTGTCAGGCCATAATAATGTCCTTTTTGGCTGCCGGCTGATTCGATCTGTTTAATCCCGAGTGCTGCCAGTTGTTTTAAAGTTCCCCTTGCATCGGCCAGCATTTCGTTGCGTACGGTATATAATTGTATACCCGGGTTTTTAACCTTTGTCATGGCCGAAGCGAATGAAGGCATTAGGATAGTACCCATTGTCAGGGCTCCGATGCCTTTTAAAAAATGACGGCGTGTGTTCATGAGATTTTTTCTTTTAGTTTTTAACTTAACAATTTTTGAATGATATAAAAACTCAATTTAACCGTTTCCTGTATCATTGCGGACCAGGTTAACAGATAATGACCCTGACCCAGGTTCAAACTCATCCATCAATTGAATCATAAACCACCACCTTCGACCATAAATGTGAATAATTTTTGCGAAAGCTGTCATGGGTAGGATGTGATTGATATTTGGCCTCGTCATCCGAAGTATTAAAGATCATTAAAAGTGAAAAGGTATAGCTGGAATCAATTACACTTCGACTGGTTCCTGCAGGCACACCAATATGGGCCAGAACATGGGGTTGGATTGATGACAGGAGTTTTAAGCCAACACGTA
>CAYHRC010000419.1:0-2399 GCA_964358565.1 uncultured Sphingobacterium sp.
GCGATCAGAAAGTGATTTCGTCAGTCACATAATGATAAGCGACTGACGAATTTTATTTGCATGACGGAGAGGTAAATTCGTAAGTCTTTCATTGCTGACTTACCCACAAGCGAATTAAAAGATTGAAAATCCTATCCTTGCCCTTATTGGAATAACCATTTCAAATGGACTCGTTTTGACCCGAAAATAAAGTACCAATCAGTTTCTCGCCTTAATCGTAACCTCCATATGAGCATCTTTCAACTCAGGTACAGCGACGAAAAGTTCCCTGTTCCCTTTAATTTCGAAAGCTTTATTATTAATCATCACTTTTTCGATCAGGTAATTCTTCTCTTCGATCGGCAAAGGATATAACTTATCGCCGGCTATGGCTGAGCCGATCTTAAAATGCAGGGTTACCCGGCTCATTCTTCACCCATAAGGCAAGATATAGAGAGGTTAACAAGGAATTTTCCATATTGTGAAAGGAAGCCTTGTATGAATTTGCTTAACAGTATCAATAGGCTCCCCGCTCAATGAAACACCCTGGAAAGTATCTCCATCCCTCTTATCGAGGAAATATTTATCCCAGAAATCTGAACCTTGCCGGAAATTATCCAGATGAATATCCTGTTTATCGATGCGGTATAAATTCAGATTGAACATACCTCCATAAGCCTGTGTCCACCAGTAGGCCAGCGGCCGGTGATATGCAGAACTGTCTTTGGCCACATTGGCATACCAGGCTCTTTTTTCCTTATTGAAGCCGTACTGATGCACCAAGCCTTCCCGCTTATTTGCAGGCTTCAGATAATCTTCCCGTCCGTTAAGCAGATAAGCACGCGACAACATCCATGCAGTTTGGTTTACCGTCCCTTCTGATAGCATCATACCATCCCCCATATTCTTTATCCCAGCAAGTAGAAATAAGATAATCCTTGATCTCAGTAGCTCTATGAATCAACTTTTCATCACCGCTCATCAAGTACCCGGCGCTGTACCCGAAAAGATGCCTTGCGATCATTGCAGGAGATTGATCAAAGCTGCCAAAAGTCTTCCAGCTTCTGCCAAAACATCGCTGACTTACGAAATCACCTGGGCGATCAGAAAGTGATTTCGTCAGTCACATAATGATAAGCGACTGACGAATTTTACTTGCAAGTCGGAGAGGTAAATTCGTAAGTCTTTCAATTAAGACCGGAAGATCAGAATAATGCAAGAAAACTCATCTCTACCCTATCAGGCAGACCCTTGTTTTAGTTTAGCTAAATTCTCCATATTATTTAGAGGATGCATTTTTCGGGGAGTCATCAAAACAGCAATTATACCGATCACTGCTAAAACAATTAATGCTGAAAATCCTTTGGCATAGCTTCCGCTAATGTCTCTAAGCCAGCCCACCATCCAGGGGGCCAGAGCTTCAGCCAATCCATCTCCTGTTAAAATAATCCCCATCACACGCCCCATCACTTTTACGCCGAATAATTCGGCAGCCATTAAAGGAATGATCATATAATCACCTCCAAGCCCGATTCCAAAAACAATTGCAAAAACGTATATAACCCCCGGGGTAGAAGCAAAATAAAGCAAGGGAATGGCTGATGCAACCAATGAATAGATCAGTACCATGATATATTTCTTTTCAAAACGATCTGCTAACCAGCCCATAAGTAAGCGGCCAACAATACTGGCAGCAAGGATTAAAGAAAGTACATTAGCTGCCTGCTGCTGCGAATACTTTAAATCCAGACTAAAGAATAATTTGAGATTTTGACTGGTAGCGCTTACAGCTCCTATCGAACACATACTTCCAATGAGCAATAAATAGAATGCCCTGGTTTTCAAGATATCTTTTATCTCTCTTTTAGGTACATCCTGTTTATTTGAAGGTATGGTTTCATTAGAATTAGGAGGATTATCTTTAACGAACCAGGCCATTGGAAATGAAATAAGAATCATAGCCACACCCAGGATCACAAGTGCATGCCGGTACCCAAATTCTACATTAAGCTGCTTAGCTATCTGTGGAGCCAGCATACCGCCGATCCCAATCCCTAAATAGGCAAAACCCATTGCCTTTCCCCGTCCTTTATCAAACCAACGCGAAGTTAAAACCTGGTTAGGCAATGGCCCGCCACACATGTATCCTAAAGCACTGAATATATAAAACATGTAAAACTGCCAAAGAGAGGTCATTAGTCCTAAACCAATAACCGCACCCCCAGCCATCAAAATACCAACTAACATTAATTTTCGCGGTCCGAAACGATCGATCAGCCAGCCCACTACAAACCCGAAAAGTCCAACAAGAATTTTAGCGAAAGCATTCCCGGATGTTACCGTAGCACGCGTCCATCCGAAATCCTGTACCCAGAAATCATAAAAGAAAGTTAGTCCATAAAACATAATCCCGATCAGGG
>CAYHRC010000420.1:0-2390 GCA_964358565.1 uncultured Sphingobacterium sp.
TTATAGAATGCACCACTTCGCATCACGAAAGCAAAATCATCTTTCTCCCATCCGCCTTTAAATACTGTTGTTCCCACTTCGCGAAAAGCTTTTACAGGATTTTCATCAAAAGGGCTGTCCTGAGGGATATTTTTGGTATTAAACAGTACATCCTCAAAGGTTTCTCCTTTTTTCATGAAGTTGTAGAACCAGCTCAAACGCGGTTCTTTCCTTTTCTCAAGCAGGTAGCCCCAGAAAGTAGCGGGACCCATTGGACCTCCTGAATCTCCATATTCAAACCATAACTTATCCTTGATCAATCCGCCCCATATAAATTCATTATAACTACCTACAAGCGGTGCGGTAAGATCGACATGAAAAACATTTTCAATGGAGGGTAAGCTATATGTCATGTTTGAAAACGAATAGCTGTTATATCCATAACCTTCCGCCCATGCACCATCTTTTGAATCAACAACACGATTTATGAATTTGTAATATTTCATCATCGCGCCTGTGAAATAAGGCTCCAGGTTCTTCGTTTCCGGCCCATCGTCATAGATCGCAGCCATATTCATTAGAGAACCGCCCAAAATCATGGCAAGCCAATTGGAAGTTGCTGCAGTAACGTTATCATCATAAACATAAGTACGATGTGCGCCATCCACAATATTTTTCATGATGGCCTTGCGGATGATTGTGCGCTCTTCTGGCGACATCAGGTCGTAAGTAAGGTCATATGCCTCTGCAACACGATGTGCCCAGCTTCCTGTACGGTGTTCGCTGTACCGTCCGCGATTTGTTTGCCATGGATGGGTCCAGTTAGGCCAGCCGGAAAGCCTGACCAAAACATCTTTAACATAGGTACCTGCTTCTTTATCGCCAAGAAAAGCATAAGCACGCGCATTTTGTCTTAACGCATCCCCGCTATCATAAATCCGGGATCCCCAGGCATTCCAGGTTGGCAGCCAGTCTTCCTTTGGAAACTGATCAAGATCAAAAATTAAACTACTGACGGGCGTCTTCTCCCGCAGATTTTTTGCATTAGTGGCAATATCCTCGACAACCTTTTTAAATTCAGGTTGTTTTAAGCGTGCGTCAAGTACTTTTTTCTTATCATCATCGAAAAGCAGACGGGGATGTTTGCCAGCCATATTCTTCGGGGCAATATGAATAGTGAATTCTGAACCTGCAAGTTCCTTAGTACCATTCAAAGCCTTAAGTTTTCCGATATAAAGCCCTTCAGGAAAGGAAAGTTTCAATGGCTTCACGGCCCAGTTTGATCCATTTTTGCTTAATTCTCCTTTGTAAAAGGATCTATTCTGATCTGCGAAAGATACAATTTCAAGACTAACCTTTTTTGCATCAACCGGCCATTGTCCGCTTAAGGTCAGGTTGTCGCCGGCATAATAATGATTCTTTGGTATATAGGCTGCATATTCAGGCAGCTTGTACATTTCTGGTGTCTTAAAACGAAATTCAGCAACATGTGCTGCTGTAAAATTGATATCATCCAATCCAAAATAGATTGGCATATCCGGATCAGCAGAAGGAAACTTTGCCAGAAAAGCTAAAGCATAGATCCTGATCTTTTCCTTGCCCGCAAGTTTTGGGTTACTTTGAATCAGATCATTGAAATTGACTGTTGCTGTAACCCATTTGTTCCTTTCGGGATTATTAAATGTATACTCAATCTTTCCAAGATCTCCGGCAGCAAACCTCACCTTGTATGATTCAGCAGGAGTATTTGACTTGAGATAATATCTGAAACTTAATTTTGCACCAGGAACCAGGTAGGCATCCAACAGTTTCTGTGCCCCTGCATAATTATCCACATTTGTAAAGGGCTTGACTCTTTGAACAACCGAAATGTTCGGATCGCCAGGAACGATCTCATTAGGACGAAAATCCTGGTTATAAGCAAGATCCTGCCAATGCGGGTAGGAAGCCCATGCACCCAGTTCGCGATCTTCGAAATTTTCGGTATAGGTCCATGGTTCAAGCACTACATCCTGGTTGGAGGGAGCAGGACCTTGTTGAAAGGCTTGTACAGAGTTAGCTGTAAAACAGGCCGCGGCGGTAAAAAGAAATAATACGTTCTTCATTATTACACGTTATTTGAATTTATAATTCCAGTTTATTTTTGCAGATCATTTCAATCTGACATTGATGTCAGTTCTTCCCTGCGGTACTTTTATTGTTAAGTACATACAAATGTTCTTACCGTAACATCAATCTTCCCTTGTTAATTCATAAATACTCAATTAACCCTTCATCTGGGGAAGCAGTAGAATTAATCCGAGATTATGCGGATCTTCAGCAGTAAATACTGAGGAGGATCCGGAATAATCAAAGAAAAACAGGGTTTCTGATTTACAGAAGCCCTGAAATCTTATTTGATAATTTTTAAT
>CAYHRC010000421.1:0-2389 GCA_964358565.1 uncultured Sphingobacterium sp.
TGGTCTGTTCAGGACTTTCACCTTAAAGAACGATGGCATGCATGGCGCACATAAAGAAGCCTGCTGACGCAGGCTCTTGTGATTAAAAACGTTAATATTACTTCGCCTTATTTTTCAGTTCAGTTACCTCTTTACGAATTTCGGTTGCCAGGTTTTTCATGTCCTGCATTCCTTTACGCACTCTGGTACCGGCGGCACTGTTTGCACCGTTATAAAATTTTTCTGCATCTGCCTCTACTGAAGCGATCAAACCTTTAAGTTTTGTGAAATTTTTCATTGACGTATTTTTAAGTTGAATTTAAATATAGCATTTAAGGTTAAATCTTCATGCCTTTACTTTCTTCCTTTTCTACTTTCGTCTTTTTCGCCTGACCGGTCTTTATGGCCTTTGCCTGACCGGTTTCTACCGCTTTCTGCAAAGTTTCCCGTTTCACCGGATTAAGCGTCTGGTCATGAACATTAATCGTTTTGAACTTCGGATTAGCCTCAATATAGAATTTGGTTTCTTTCTTTTCGACTTCTATGGTTACCATCTGAGAGTTTCCTTTTTCCAGCGATGCGACCAGCTTTTCTTTCTGTGCAGGATCATTGAGCTCTTTGATCGGAAATTTATCAAGCGTTTTTTCCAGGTTATAACCATAATTATGATGATACTGCTGAACCGGGTAATTATTGGTCTTACTGTCCGGATTCGTTAAATCAAGCTGCAGCCAGGCGTCATATTTAACACCATCTTTGGTTAAAAGGTTATTCTTATGCACCGATCTTCCTTCAAGCAGGTTAAAAGCTTCCTTTGCGGTAAGCGTGTTCCCTTCATTCACATAGAACCGCTGCTTTTTATCGTGATCAGGATCAGAGGCTTTCAGGTGTGCATCATAGCTGTTAAAGAAGTACATATCTGATTTATCTGATTTTTTGAAATGGAGTTCATAGTCCACAGATTTGTCTTTGTACTGAGGCAGTTCGATCTTTAATGAAAAATCATCACCCTGTTTTTTAATCTGTTTTTCTAATTCATCATTGGCTTTATCGCCAAATCCCAGGTTCAATAACCTGTCTTTCAGGTATTCTAAATTGTCTTTATTCATGATTTCTAAGATTAGTTTATTGTCTTTGCCCTTAATAATATTTTATTCCCGATCCGCAGGTTCAGCGTTCTGCCACCGTTTTGCTCATAAATACCGATGTGTAACTGCTTATGGTCTGCAAGGGTAAACTGATCCAGGACATAGATCATTGACTTGCGGCTGTTCCCCTCTACGGCGTGAACAGGATCATAAATATAGTCCGGGTACAGCTCAATAGCCTGTGCTGCTGTTCGTTTGGATTGCCTGGTATCTTCAACAGTGAAACTGACTGATTCGGGGATATAGCTTAACGCCGCCCTATTACTGATCGTGAGGCGAAAATATAGCTGATTCCTTTTGACAAAGATCCCGTCTATGTTGGCTTTTACTTCATCTGCCTTGTCTGATTCAAGCCTGGATGAAGAACCTTTTAAGATCATCTCGGCAGCCTCTTCCAATTCGTTCTCAGCCTTCTTATCTTCCAATGCCACCTGCGCAAGCCCCTGCCCTGCCATATCCAAATAAGTGCTGACCGGATTTGCCGAATAGCTTACCTCGAAGCCATACAGTTTACCATCCGAAGTAATGACTGTTAAATTGGTCCCCTGGAAGCCAGGGCCGGAAGCTTTTACTTTCAATACATTTTCGGCTTCCCTGACTTTTTCAGCTAAAATATCCCGGCTTCCCCGGTCAACGGCTTTAATAGCATAGGGGAATACGATACTGGTTGTTTTCAGTTCACTTAAGACCAATGGGGTCTGAACGCTGTTCTGAGCATTGGCTTTTGCCTGTATAAAAAGCAGGCAGATAGGAATAATGAATTTTAGTTTATACATGATCTTTGTATTTAGTGTGATTAATTATTTGTGTGATTATCTCTTAAAAGGATCTGGTAACCGGACTTTATGGTCACCTTAATTAATTTGGCTTTCCTGCTGAACAGCCCCTTTGCAGCTTCAATGCCTGCACTTGCCGCCTGCGCTGTAATGGAAGGATCAACATTCATCATCCGGATGCTTTGAATGGCGTCATCTGCACCTTGCTTTGCTGCATCCCGTGTGATCGCTCCGGGAATGTATAAACCTTCCAGTCCGTCCATATCATAAGCAGCCAGGGCTACCGGTAAAATGTTATTCCTGTAGCGGATCGTTTCAATATCAATGATCAGGCGTTCATCATTTAAAGTGCAAACTCCATTGACCTGCTGGCCTTTTGGTATCAGGATACCCCCAACATACATGTCATTCAGCAAAGTCATTTTAACGACTGCACCGGATACAAGGGTCTGTGTTTCGCGGATAACTGCCTGGATGGCGTTACCA
>CAYHRC010000422.1:0-2388 GCA_964358565.1 uncultured Sphingobacterium sp.
GAAAGAAATTGCCGGCTACACTTACAACAAACACGATGATCCCCAGATGCTGAGCGGCCACCTGCAGGGAAAAGCGCTGGAAATGATCAGTTGCATGATAAGGCCCAAAAGAATTCTTGAAATAGGGACTTTTACAGGTTACAGTGCACTATGCCTTGCAAAAGGATTGACTGATGAAGGACAGCTTCATACCATTGAACTAAGAGAAGAAGATGTTCAGTTGGCCCGGTCTTTTTTCAACCGTTCTGTATATGCGGATAAAATAATTTCCCACAGCGGAAATGCAGCAGAAATTATCCCGAAACTCGATGAAACATGGGATTTGGTGTTTATTGATGCTGACAAACCGGCCTATATCGGATATTTTAACCTTGTTTTGCCCCAGGTGCGGAAAAACGGTTTTATTTTAGCAGATAATATATTCTTTCATGGCGGGGTGCTTGAAGAAAATGTAAAAGGTAAAAATGCAAAAGGCATTGACGCTTTTAATAAATTTATTAAAGAACGTACAGATATTGAAAAAGTGATATTAACTATCCGTGACGGACTTTACCTGATCCGGAAATTGTAACAGACTGTCACCCTGAGCTTGTCGAAGGGTGATTGATAAGGCTTCGATAAACTCAGCCTGACAATTTCCTGAATATAGTAGTATAAACAAACTATGAAACAAATCAGACAACATATTTTATTTTTTTTGTTACTCGCCACCGGTACTTCTCATGCACAGAATGCCGGGATCATAAAGAATTATATAAATACTTATAAAGACCTTGCTATACAGGAAATGCAGCGGACCGGCGTCCCGGCTTCTATCACGCTGGCACAGGGCATTCATGAATCAGGCGCCGGTATGAGCAAACTGGCGCTGACCTCCAATAACCATTTCGGCATCAAATGTAAATCCAACTGGACAGGCGGATCAGTAAAACATGATGATGATGCACAGGGGGAATGTTTTCGAAAATATCCTTCTGCAGCAGACTCGTATAATGACCATTCGGATTTTCTAAAAAACAGTCAGCGGTATGCTTCCTTATTTTCCCTGGATCCGGCCGATTATGAAGGATGGGCGAAGGGTTTAAAAAAAGCAGGCTATGCCACGAATCCTAAATATCCGCAGGTTTTAATTAGGCTGATCGAGGATTACCAGTTACAGGATTATACCCTGATTGCTTTGGGAAAAATACCTGCTGAAGAAAGAGTGGCTCCTGTTATATCAGTTGCAAATGCTGAACCGGTTGTAAAAACAGAAGATGTAGTTAAGCAACCAGCTTACCCTGGCGGAGAATTCAAAATCAATGAAACCAGAGTAGTGTATGTAAGAAAAGGAACTTCTTTCCTGGCTATTGCAAAGCAATACGATATTGACCTTTCTAGAATTTTTGAGTTTAACGAAATCCCGCAGGCGGAAGAAACAACCCGTGACCAGTTGATTTACCTGCAGCGCAAACGAAAAACAGGGAGTAATCAACTTCATATTGTGCAACCGGGAGAGACATTACATGACATAGCACAACAGGAAGCGATACGGCTTGCAAGCTTATTAGAACTAAACTGGCTGAAAAATGAAGATATGCAGCCGGCTATTGGCGAACAATTATCATTACAAAGTAAATCAGCCACCGTACCAAAGCTTACTTTAAAAGAAAACTATTCTATTATTCCGGACAATAAAAACAAGAGTACTAATTAAAGCATCCAAGAATGGCAGTTATCAAAGTACATGACAAATCATTTGAAACTTATCTTTCTGATGAGACGATTCAACAAAGGGTCAAAGAAATGGCAGCTGCCATTAATAGGGATTATAGCGGGAAAAAACCTCTTTTTATTGCCATATTGAATGGCTCTTTCATGTTTGCTGCTGATCTTTTCAAACAACTTAACATTGAGGCTGAACTTTGTTTTATTAAGCTGGCATCTTACAAGGGCATGAAGTCGTCCGGAAAAGTGATCACTTCCATCGGGCTGGAAGAAGACCTTTTTGGCAAAGATGTGATCATCGTGGAAGATATTGTGGATACGGGGAAAACACTACATAGATTTCTCCCTAAGCTTGTTCACCAGCAGCCCAAATCGTTAAAGATTGCCACTTTGCTTCATAAATCTGAAGCTACCGAATATCCGCTGGTTTTGGATTACGTTGGATTTACCATCCCCAATAAGTTTGTCGTTGGTTATGGTCTTGATTATGATGGGCTTGGACGTAATCTCAGGGAGATATTCCAATTAGTATAAAATCACGAAAGCTGTCAGGCTTTTTTTGTAATTTATCGGGCTAAAATATCCGCTTGAAGATCGCTTATTACATAATAGTCATTCTTTTATCCAGTTTATCCGTATCTGCCCAGCAGTATTATGTACGTGGGGAGGTAAAGGATGAAT
>CAYHRC010000423.1:0-2383 GCA_964358565.1 uncultured Sphingobacterium sp.
AACCGGGTGAATATGTTAATGTTTTAATAGAAAGGTGTACTCCGGCTACGCTTTTAGGCAGTATAATATAATATCAATGTGCTTGTATTTTCAACAGCAGGTTGGCATAATGACAAATTAAGATAATGGACGTTCAGGACATAAAAAATCGTTTTGGAATAATTGGAAATTCACCGTTGTTGAACA
Organism: uncultured Sphingobacterium sp.; assembly: GCA_964358565.1. Classification (GTDB taxonomy): domain Bacteria; phylum Bacteroidota; class Bacteroidia; order Sphingobacteriales; family Sphingobacteriaceae; genus Daejeonella. The sequence continues at coordinate 187 of CAYHRC010000423.1, forward strand.
GGGCAATCGATATAGCCCGGCAGGTTGCTCCAACAGATATTTCTGTATTAATAACCGGTGAGAGTGGGAGTGGAAAAGAAGTATTTTCTCACATAATTCACTCATTAAGCGCACGTAAACACGGACCATTCATAGCAGTTAACTGCGGTGCAATACCCGAAGGCACAATCGATTCTGAATTATTCGGCCATGAAAAGGGCTCTTTTACAGGTGCACATGATGCGCGGAAAGGCTATTTTGAGGTGGTTGACGGCGGAACAATTTTTTTAGATGAAGTTGCCGAATTACCACTTGGAACGCAGGCCCGTTTATTACGCGTTTTAGAAACCGGTGAATACATAAGGGTTGGCTCGTCAAAAGTGCAAAAGACCAATGTGCGTGTTATTGCTGCAACAAATAAAGATCTTTTTGATGCAGTCAATGCCGGAAGATTCAGGGAGGATCTGTATTACCGTTTAAATACGGTTCCGCTTAAAATACCCGCCTTAAGGGAGCGTAAAGAAGATATCAACCTGCTTTTCAGAAAATTCGTTGCCGATTTTACAGATAAATACCGAAGTCCTTCTGTGCAATTGGATCAGAGCGCGCAGCAGATGCTGATGGATTACAGCTGGCCGGGTAATGTGCGTCAGCTTAAAAATATTGCCGAACAGATCGCTGTTCTGGAAAAAGAAAGAAATCTGTCGGCGCATAATCTTCTGGCCTATATTCCAAATGAAGCGGGAAGTACCCTGCCAATGCGGATTCAAAACATCAGCAAAGACGATTTTTCTGAGCGCGATATCCTGTACAAAGTACTTTTTGATATGAAAAAGGATATGATGGACCTGAAAAAGCTCGTCGCTGAGATCATTCAGAATGGCGGGAACACTGCAGCTATCCGGTCAAATCCACAATTGCTTAACCAGCTTTACAGGGATATTGAGATGCCAGGCAATATTCCTTCTCCTGATCCTAATAAACTCGTTATTCATCAGCCACAGGGCGATAAGTCTTACGATGTGATGGATGAGGCTCAGGAAGTTGAAGAATCTTTGTCGCTAATTGATAAGGAATCAGATCTTATAAGAAAAGCCCTTAAGAAACATAAAGGCAAACGAAAATTAGCTGCTCAGGAACTTGGAATATCTGAGCGTACTTTGTACCGAAAAATAAAAGAATTAGATTTCTAAACATGCACAGGATCCTGAACACTATTAAAAGTTTAATGCTTCTTTGCCTGATGCTCGTTTATCAGTCATGCGGAACCTACTCCTTCTCGGGAGCATCGATCCCGCCGGAAATGAAAACGATTTCCGTTCAATTCTTTGAAAACAACTCAGTATTGGTTGTACCATACCTGAGCCAGCAATTTACAGAAGGACTAAAGGAAAGGATCCGCAATCAATCCAGTTTGAGTTTGGTAAGATCTGATGCCGATGCCAACTTTGAAGGCCGGATCACTGATTATTCTATCAGGCCTGTGGCCATTCAGGGTAATGAACGGGCCGGACTTAACCGCATGACAATTACAGTATATGTAAAATATACGAATGCCATCACTCCCGAACTTAATTTTGAGCAGTCTTTCCAGGCATTTCAGGAATTCAGCTTAACAAATGGACCTCTGCAAACCCAGGAGCAAAAATTAATTCCGATTATTAATAAGCAACTCACAGAGGATATTTTTAATCGTGCTTTTGCCAATTGGTAAAAATTTTTTAGCTTTCAAAAAACTGAATATAAAGTGGAACAGATAAATTACCCTGAGCCTGATAAAAACCGATTTTCGGAGTATATTGCAGATCCTTCTGTAATAGCCTCCGGCGATTCTGAGGCATTGGAAAAATTAATTGACAAGTTCCCCTACTGCCAGCTGCTTTATTCTTTTTATGCACGTTCCGTGTCAGACGCCGATCCGTTGGCATTTGAAAGACAGCTATCCCGCGCAGCTTTATTTTCTCCGGACCGGGTGGTTTTATACAACATCATTAATGATGCGGAAAAATTAAAAAGTCCGGGCACTGATACTCTGAGTTCTGAGTCAATTTCAACCGGAACCATCACTGTAAGCCCGGACGAAGTATCTGATTTTGAGCAAGCAGATGATTCCCTTGATAAAAATCCCCAAGAAACCATTGCTCTGCCTGAAGATGTTTCACCGGAAGCTGAACAGGAAGAATTTGAGGAAGCAGAGAGCGAACCAGAACTCCTGTTT
>CAYHRC010000424.1:0-1097 GCA_964358565.1 uncultured Sphingobacterium sp.
AGGGCCGGGCAGGCAGGCAGCATTAACAAACCAATACCAGTCTGTAAGTAAGGTGCCTCTGCTGATCGCAATGGATGCTGAATGGGGACTTGGAATGCGTCTTGACAGTACGATTTCTTATCCTTATCAGATGACGCTTGGTGCTATCCAGGATAATAATCTTATTTACGAAATGGGCAGGCAGGTAGCACTCGACTTTAAGCGCCTTGGGATGCACATAAATTTCGCGCCGGTTGCTGATATAAACAATAATCCTAAAAACCCTGTGATTGGTATCCGCTCGTTTGGAGATAATAAGTATAATGTTGCAGCTAAAGTCGGGGCTTATATGAAAGGTATGCAGGATAATAATGTGCTGGTAAGTATAAAACACTTTCCTGGTCATGGCGATACGGATGTGGACTCTCATCATGATCTTCCGCAACTGCCCTTTACACGTGAACGCCTTGACTCCCTCGAGTTATTTCCTTTTAAAGAGCTCGTAAAACAAGGTGCTTCCGGGGTCATGGTAGCCCATATGAATATACCGGCCCTGGACAATACCGCTAATCTTCCTTCTACATTATCAAAGCCGATAGTAACAGGGGTACTTCAGGAAGACCTTGGATTTAAAGGGCTTATTTTTTCTGACGCGATGGAGATGAAAGGAGTTGTTAAATTCTTCCCGGGTGGAGAGGCTGATGTGCGGGGCATTATAGCTGGAAATGATGTAATTGAGCTTTCTGAAAATTCAAGAAGAGCAGTTCGTCTTATTCGTAAGGCAATTAGAAACAAACGATTAAGCTGGAGCCGCGTTAATGAAAGCGTTAAAAAAGTGCTGACTGCAAAATACTGGGTTGGACTGAATGATCTGAAACAGGTTAATACCAGGAACCTTGCCACTTCGCTTAAGCGACCCGAGGCAATCGCACTGAACCAACTCTTATCTGATGCCGCCGTGACATTATTAAAAAATGAAGGTCAGATCAGAAGTTTGGACCTGAATAAAAAGACTGCAGTCCTTGGCATTGGAACTACCGATTTCACAACTTTCCAAAAGCTGTTAAAACGCGAATTCGGTAATTCAGTGAACTTTATAATTGCTAAAAATGCCACAG
>CAYHRC010000424.1:1107-2376 GCA_964358565.1 uncultured Sphingobacterium sp.
TGTTACAAACGAACTTCGAAATTATGATCAGATAATAGTTGGTGTACATGATCTGCGTAAGCGGCCTGCTGCTGTTTTGGATTATAATGACAACACAAAACTTTTCATTGGGGAACTGGCAAAGATGAACAGTATAATTACTGTATTTGCTAATCCTTACGCTATTGCAGGCTTACCGGGAATAGAAAATTCTAAAACTTTGATCCTGAACTATCAGAATTCTGATGAAGGGCAAAATGCTTCAGCCAGACTTATTACCGGAAAATTAAAAGCAAGCGGGAAATTACCGGTTACTATAAACAGCTTTTTTAAGTTTGGTGATGGTTTGGCTCAATAAATCTTGAAAACCTTAACGGTGTGATGCTTTTGCACTGGAAAAATAATAGATACCGGCTCATTGTCCTGCGTAGATTCTGTGCTGGTTTTTCCGGATGAGTGATCAAAAGAAATATCCGAATCAAGAGAAAATCAATAATTTAGTCAATCCTGTACAAAAGCGGGAAGCCATCATCCTTTATTAATCAAATTAAAAAAGCAATGTCCTGCCATAAACCGCTCAAATTAGTACGTGCATCAGCAGGATCAGGCAAGACCTTCAGTCTGACTGCCCATTACTTGATACTTTTACTTAGCGGTACTGGCAAATACCGTGAAATACTGGCAGTAACTTTTACCAATAAGGCTACTGCTGAAATGAAGGAACGGATTCTCGGTGCCTTAGTAGAATTGGCTACATCCGGCTATGAAAGATCGAAATTCAGTTCCATTCTGAAAGAGAGCTACCCTGAACTTAGCGATCAGGATATTCGCTTAAAAGCATCCACTATTTATAGCAGTATTCTTCACGATTACAGCCGTTTCTCCGTAAGTACCATCGACGGCTTTGTTCAACAGCTGATCCGTAGTTTTGCTTTTGAGCTAAACCTTGATAGCGGCTACAAGCTGGAGATGAACCAGGATAAAGTTAAGGAAGAACTTGTCGGGGCTTTGAATCTTCAGCTTGAGAAAGATCCTGAGCTGCTGGAATGGGTTACGAATCTGGCTGTCGACCGCATTAGTGATGGCCAGGATTGGGATTATCAGAGAGCATTAAAAGAACTTGCTGAGGAGATATTTAAAGAGCGGTATTACCCGTTCCAGGAAGCTATGCTTGCCATGGGCCCGGATCAGGCCAAAGAATTTAATACTCTGCGCGATCAGGTCAGGACAGGAATTAAGACATTCAGTAAGGAAATTATTGAAAGGACAGTTAAAATTAAGGAGCTATTT
>CAYHRC010000425.1:0-2373 GCA_964358565.1 uncultured Sphingobacterium sp.
AAATCAAAGGTGCAATGACTTAGTTTGTCACCCATTATAATTGCATCTGCATTCCCTGCGCCATTCAAATTAGCCGAGTTTTTTATTTCTTGTTTTTCTGCAACAATATTAACCTCATCCAGAAGAATACTGCCGGCACCCATACGCCGGAGTGAATCAAACTGGTTCATACTGTTTTTCAAATAGGCTACCAGTGATTTGTTCACATTTACTTCAACATTAGCCAGGTTTTTATTTTTTGTTACCAAATGAGCTGGTATCCGATCTAATTCTATTTGTACATTTTTGCGGTCTTTTTCATTTCTTGCCTGTAATACAATTTTTGTACTATCCGGAAAATAAAGATAATTAAACCTGAATTTGCCCTGAGCATCCGTAAGTGTATCAATTAAGACCGGCTTTCCGGCATTGTAAAACAACGTTACTTTTCCATTTACTACCGGTTTACCGGACAGTGTCACTTTTCCACTGACAGACATGCTTTGTTCGGGCTGGTAAAGGGGTGCCGTATAAGTATCATTCAGGATTTTCTTCCATGCAAACCTTCTCCATCCCTGGGTAAGCATTAAAATATCCAATTGTCTGATCTTATTTTCATCTACATCGGTAAAGAAATAGTTGGGCTGCTGAATATATCCTTTCAGATCAGATGTAAGTAAGAGATTGGATATGATGGTAGTTTCATTATCATCATTATAAGGAACTTTTGTTTCATCAATTACAGATAAAGAAAAGCTCCCCAGTACGGGTTTATTGTCTTTGTCTGTTACATTGAGTGAAAGTTTGACCATTTCTCTTTTCGAGAAGTCCGCAGCGGAAGTGCTTACATCAATTTTAAGCTGTTCATGATGGTTGATGAAGACAAGCCGTTCTGCGATGGGCTCGTTTTGCGTCGAAAATAAAGTAAGATGTAAGATACCTTCAGGAAACCTCTTTTTAGGAATGCTGGTACTGAGTCGTCCCCCTGTTAATTTATTCTTTGATACATAATGTATTTTATTATTGCTTTGAGCAATTAATGTCACCTCCCCATCTGTTAAAGCCGCACTCGCAGAGATACTGATCATTAAATTCTCGGGATCATTATTGTCTACTGATAAAACACATCCATTAGGCTTGATGCCAGGCAAATCAAAACTTTTTTCAGACCCATCTTCAAATGTTACGAGGGCTTTATAAGCTTCTCCTGCTTGAGGACGAAATGCGAAGAAACCCATCCCCAGATGCTCTGATTTAAACTCGGCGATCCGGTTGTTAGCATTATCGATTAAATAACCGCTTACCGGTACAGCAAGTCCGTCAGCGCCTAAGGCCTTAAAAGCTACTTTTGATCCCAAACCTGCAATAAGATCGCCGCCTTCAGGGAAAAACTGAACATCCACATCATTCGAAGTAGATTTTATAGGGAAATTTTTAGGTACATAGCGTTTATCATCCAGTTTAACGTGGGTATTAATACTACCTGATTTTAGAATAAGGGGCTGATTATTTATAAATGTTAAACTTAAATTACCCTTGCTATCGGTCTTTGAACTGCCTTTAGAAATGCTTCTGGAATCCAGTTGCACCTCATAATTTACATCTTTATTAGCTATAGGGTTCCCATTAATATCTTTATAATTTATTTCGGCCTTTACTTTTTGGGATGTGCCTTCTTTTGAAAAAGTATAATTTATCTCCGTTATAAGGTTGTTTGTGATGGCATTTCCAATTGTGATCGTTTTATCAAAAAAATACTCTTCTCCAAAATTTCGCATCCAGTTTGTATAGGCCCTGATCCTGTAATTGCCCTCCTTCAAGGTATCTGAAAGTGCAAATTCGCCCCATGCCAGCCCCACCATCAAAGGAAGTTTTAATGTTTGCTTAACAGAGTCCTTATCATTTATAAGTTCTGCATACAGTATCTTACTGATGTATGATGGCTGATTGTTCTCAGCAGAAACCACATAAGCTTTAAACCAGATATGATCTCCAATAGCATAATAAGGCTTATCCATGTGAATGTGGACATTTTCCTGAGGATATGATTGCTGGTATTTCTGGATCTGTGAAATGATCTTTTTTAATGGGTCATCATCTGTAACAAAGCCATAAGCTAATGCGGTAATAACTAACAGCAGGCAAAAAGTAAAAAATCTATTTTTCACGAGAAACGTATGAGGTTTTGTTTAATAATAACATTGCAAATCAGAATGCCGAAATACTTTCCTTTTAATGGTTTTCATAACATCATTCAATCCTATACACATCCCCGTTCCCCAGAACTATCCGGGGATCAGAATTGCCATTTTGAACAAGAATATCAGAAATCTCAGATGGAAATTGAACCGATCTTTCCAGCTCTCCTTTTTCGGAAAACGTATAAAGCCAGCC
>CAYHRC010000426.1:0-2364 GCA_964358565.1 uncultured Sphingobacterium sp.
ATAATTTAACAGGTAATAATGAATTAATATCTATTAGAGTTATTTGATCTCCATCGGGTTACAAATTTCAATTATAAATAAAATGTAACCCTTTCAAAACATCTTCTCTCTAATGGGTATAAAATTTAATTATAAAATTCTAGATAATGGAAAAATCAACAAAAACTCTTTCTGAAGTCCAGCTAATCCTTAAACTGACTTACGGGATCATTCCAATTGTGGCAGGCGCTGATAAATTTACAAACCTGCTAACAACATGGTCTGATTATTTAAACCCCTCTTTAGCGGCGATTCTGCCATTCGGCAGCAGCACATTTATGATGATAGTTGGAGTAATCGAAATTCTTGCGGGAATTCTGGTGTTCATCGACGTTCAAAAGGGTGCTTATCTCGTATCGGCATGGTTAGTGCTGATAGCATTAAGTTTACTGGCAGGTCTAAACTATCTGGATATTGCGGTTCGTGATCTGGCAATGGCTATAGGTGCTTTCTCTCTGGCAAAAATATCAGGCATATTGAAAAACTAAAATTATGGGTGCTCATATAGTTCGGGTCTTAAAAACAGAGTTTTTAATCCATAATGTAAAACGATTTGTAGTGGAGAAACCGGCAGGCTATAAATTTGCTTCCGGTCAGGCAACCGATGTGTCAATAAATAAGCCGGAACTGAAAAATGAATCCCGGCCATTTTCATTTACATCAGTAGACCAGTCACCTGAGCTTGAATTCACCATTAAGATCTATACAGGCCACAATGGTATAACTGAGAAACTGGGACAGATCGATGCTGGCGATGAATTAATCCTGCATAATGTGTTTGGCACCATTACTTATCATGGTCCGGGCTTGTTTATTGCTGCGGGAGCTGGTATAACGCCATTTATTTCAATCCTCCGGCAGCTAAAGCTGGATCAGCATTTAGAAGGCAATACTCTGCTGTTTGCAAACCGAACGTCAAAGGACATTATTTTAAAAGAAGAATTGAAAGAGATGCTGGGTGAAAATTACCTTGACATTATCGAGGAGCAGGATCATTCATCAGCGAAGCAGTTTATAGATAAAGAGTTATTAAAGAAATATATTAAGGCTGGTCAGTATTACTATATCTGCGGTCCTGATAAATTTACCGAAATCATGGTGAAAAACCTTCAGGATCTGGGTATTGATAACAGTAAAATTATTATTGAGCAATAAGTTGATGGGACGAAATACGAATAACAGGGCAGCTGAACAAATTCATTTGGTTCCTATTCAGGCCCTGCCTAATTCTGAATCCGGCCCGGGAAAGCCATTTCGCTAAGAATTTTAATGCCTTTGCTAATATTCTATAAACATTTGATGGAATTATATAAACTATTATGAGATATTATCTCAATATTTGTACAAGTTAAAATGAAAAAGTTTTTAATAACCCTCTTAGCTGTATTTTATCTGGGTGTTTCATCCGGTGCTACCGTACATTTTCATTATTGCATGGGAGAGCTTATTGATTGGGGTTTTTCTCAGGAACAGTCGCTAAATTCTGAAACATGCAGCAATTGCGGCATGATCAAAGGGAACACCGATAACTGCTGTAAAGACAAAGACCAGGAAATCAAGGTTAAAGATTCTCTGAAGGTCGTTTCAAGCTCCTGCATGGTTAAAGTTTTTGCTTTTGAGCCATTGCTTTTTCCTGATCCGGCTCAAATGCCGCTTCCGGTTTCAATTCAGCTGCACTTATCCGGTGACACGCTCCTGCGGCCGCAGAAAACACCGCTTTTCCTTCGAAACTGCAACTTTCGTATATAATAATCTCTTCTTTTTTACAGCCTGATTCCTAATCAGCCTGTTCAGGCAATTGTCGCCATAATCCTTCCTGCTTTTTTAAGTTTGAATGAATGAGAATCTGTTCATTTCTTAAAGTTCAATGAAATTATTAAGCAGGCTATTTATCGTAAGAATTTTGTGCATATAATCATTCGGATCTTTACAGATTACGATGATTAATGAAAACCGATCTTTAATAAGATGAGAAACTTAATTATAACAGCAACAGCTTTAATTACATTATTTCTGGCCTCCTGCAGCACTTCCGGAAAACAAAATACAGCAAGTGCTGATTCTGCTTCCTTACATATGGCTGCTGTCACGTATACCTGCCCGATGCATCCGGAGATAATCAGTGATAAACCGGGTAAGTGCCCTAAATGCGAAATGACACTTGTGAAAAAAGGCAAAAATTCAAGCATGGAATTTCACTGCCAGAAAAGCGAAGGCTATTACATTCATTCCGGAAGTTTATTGGTGCGCTTAAGGGCAGGACGCGCTCAAGACCGATTTTTTGAACTCAAGGAAGGCTCAATTTTATTTATGCCGCCGGGTTTG
>CAYHRC010000427.1:0-2333 GCA_964358565.1 uncultured Sphingobacterium sp.
CAATCATCGGGCTGGCCCCGAAACGTACGAAAGTCTTTGCAGTGGTCTGCGAAGGTTGCTCGAGTTCTGGCCAGAAGGAAGTCTTCAGATTAACGGCGCTACGTTTAAGCGGTTCCTCGCCATTTACAAGGTCCATCAGTGGTGAAAAGTACTCACCTGCAGTGAGGTAGTGGTCGATACTCATACGTATAGAATATTCCCCGTCAATGGCATCCATAGCACCTAGCTTGGTGTCATTCCACGTTTTACCGCCATCGCTGCTTTTCATTGAACGGTTCGGACTTGTCCTGGTAAGTGAACCGCGTTTAAATTCTTTTTCATGAGCTATCAGAATGCGCCATGAGGTTGAATCGCTTTCAGTCCACATGAGTAACTCATTTTTTCCTTTCCGGAGTTTTTCGACAGGCAGGTCAATATGATACCACTGATCCCAATACAGATCAATATACTGACGCGCATGAGGATAGGCGAATTGAGAAGCAGGCCTCACAATTTCCTGACCATTTATAGATAGATGAAGTGATTCTTTATTTCCCTTTTTCTCCATACCCTTAAAAACTAGACGGGCGGCAGCGGCTGAGGGATTTTGCACCTCGAAAATTTTCTTGATTACTATTCCTTTTTTAAGATCTTCCACCCATTCTACCGGACCGTTTGTGTAGCTTTTATATCCTTCCGGAACCCCGGCTGCCGGGGCATCATCTTCGATAAGTTCTGTATCCTGAAGCCTGATTATTCCTTTAGTTTCGTCATACTGCAGACTGATTAATCGTGCCTGATCTTCAATTTCGGCGGTATTAAGTATTATTTCTTTGATCCGGAAATTCAAATTCCCTTTTAAATCAGTCTTAGCTGAGGCTCCTGTCAGGCTCTTGTAGTTGGATTGACCACTACCGGCAGTCTGAGCGGAGACGGAACTTACGGTGAAGCACATAATCACCAGAAAAAAGATTGTTTTTTTTCTCATAATTATGTGCTTTGAATTACCGTGTGTTAATAAAATATTCATCTAAAAAAAATGCTGTTAATTAACTCATTTTAAAATTAATCAACAGGAACAGGATAAGATGCAAGCGGTTTGGCATCCCACCAAAGCCTGGTTGCATAGCTATCTTTTCCACCTAATAGTGTTAAAGCGGCTGCGGTTGCTGCACCATTTTTTGAGTATGAATTTGGTGGATAAATCAATCTTCTCGCTAGTTGAGTTCTTGTAAGATCAGGATTAGCCGACTCAATAATTGCATACCCTTTTGGATAACCGGTTCTACGTCGCTCAGCCCAAGCTTCTGTATCATTCATTGGAAATAAGGCCAACCACTTCTGAGTAATAATTTGCTCTAAACGTCTTTCAAAACTACCTGCATTATCATATAATACAGGAATATCTGTTACCGGAGGACTATTTCTTGCATCAGGTTTTCCAAATCTGTCTAAAGGTTTTGCCGGTAATTTAGTACTGATTACGTAATTGTTAACTACTGCATCCGGTGCATTTACCCTGAATTTTAAAGAAGCTTTAATACCTTCATTATAAAAGTCCTGAGCAGTTCCGCCCATATTCCAGCCCCTTAAAGCTCCTTCAGCACGAAGGAAAAATACCTCAGCTGCTTCCATAATAGGATCAGACTCATTAGTTCCTCCATTATTAATAGGCAACCATTTTTTGCCCACATAAGAGTATGTCAGGTCTTTTTCCTTGCCTCTCTGGCTTGCCGGATAACCATTCCTGAATCCAACTAAACCTCCAAATACCGCATTTCCCGGAGTTAATCGACCGCAGCAAGGCTGCGAATATTCAGGAATTCTTGGATCCTCATAACCATTCATTAAACTAGCCAGAGTGGATGTTAGTACAAATTCGCTGATATAGGTGATTGTACTTAACTTATTAACAAAGTTTAAATTAACTTTTGACATTGCATTATCTGCATTATTAACAATAAAGCCTTCGGGAGCACCCGCAGCTTTTTCAGCTTCGGTTTTTGCTTTAGCAGGTTCAACATAGGCAATGCGAATAGCCAGTCTAAGCCTCAAAGAATTAAGCAATTTCAAATTCTTAATAATATCCCCTCCATAAACCAGATCATGGGTATCATAAATCTTTGTTTTGGGATTTGCAGTATTGGCAGCACGTAAATCGGTAGCTGCTTCATCCAGAATTTTGAAGAAGTTAAAATAAATATCCTTCTGAGAATCAAAGGGAACACTTGTTTTTCCGTTTCCAAATTCAGAATAAATAATCGGGCCCCAATAGTCGGTTTGCCTGTGATATAACATCACTTTCCATACTTTAGCCAGGGCATTTTCTGGCTTCAGATTATTTTTTTCAGTAT
>CAYHRC010000428.1:0-2330 GCA_964358565.1 uncultured Sphingobacterium sp.
GGATGCTGCGCTGCAATACAACCGGACATTCCTTCAAAGGCATGTTTAATGGATTGGTTACCGTTATTCTCATCCGCCTGGTGGGCAAATAGTCTTTGCCTTCGGTGTACCAGCCGGTCTGGGATTGGGCCTCTGCTGAAGCTCCGAGCAGCACAAGCATACCCAACACATTAATCATTTTTTTTCTGCTTACTATTCTCATTCTATTTTGCACTTAAAAGTTTGGGCTTACAGTTTTAATAATCGTTTTGAATTTTTATTTATTAAAAATCTTCTCTCAATTGATATGAATTCAATTGCTTACAAGGTTTTATTTGAACTTATTATCACAGAAGCTTTTTCCTTATCATAGTGATAAACTGCTCCATTAAATTCACAAATACTTTTTAATACCTTTTCAAGGTTTTCACCCTTGAGAAATGTAGTTGTAAATCGTTTGGTCCTGATCTGATCATCAGTAATGGATACTTTTACTTTAAAACGATCCTGCAGTAGCTCGGAAGCTTCCAAAACCGTTATATCATCTATCAAGAGATCATGGTCTTTCCAGGTAAGATAAAGAGAGGCATCCACAACTTTGCGCATAGCACCGCTTTCTGCCTTATTATAAATGATCTGCTGGTTTGGGCTGATAATACCCAAAACTTTTTCATGGTCGTCCACCTTCACTCTGCCTCTTGTTACCGTTACGGTAATATCTGCATCAAGCGGCCAGGCCTTGATATTAAATGCAGTACCTAAAACAGTGGTGTTTATCTTTCCGGTATGAATTTTAAAAGGCTTTTTCGGATTATGCTTAATGTCAAAATAAGCCTCCCCTTCAAGGTACACTTCGCGTTTGCTTAAGCCATCAAAAGAGGAAGGATAATTTAATTTACTGCCAGCACTTATGATGATTGTACTGCCATCCGCAAGTCGGATCAAACGGTGCGGTTTTGTATCATCAGCTCTGGAAATCAGCGAAGGGGTTTTCTTATCCGGGTACTTGAAATAGTACAATCCCATACTCAATAAGATCAATAAAACAGCAGCCACAGAAAACCTGCTAAGCCATATTTTGCGTCCCGATTTGATACTCTCCTGTTCTTCACGCAAATTGATATAGTCCCCTATATTAGTTTTTATTTGCTGCTTTAATTCCTCCTGCTGCTGTTTATTCAATAATGACAGCACATCAGCCTCCCTGTCAAACAGCTTATAATAGCTTAATAAGAACCTGCATTCTTCGGCTGTAGCATTACCCAGCCTGTATCTACGCAGTAATTCTAAAAAATATTCTTTGTCCATCTAAATACTTAACATATACATGACCATAAAAGAAATGAAAGTCCCATCCTATAAAAAGATTGTTTGTAAATTAAAAAATACATATGAAGGATTCTTTCTTAAATAAAAGGCATGAGCATCTGGTTAATAAAAGTCTACATCTCAAATTAATTATCTTTCGCTCCAGCGATACGGGGTTCCGGATTTTCTAATGGAATAAACTGATTATAAAAGTAGATTTTACTCTTTCTGTAAAGCTCCATATGGCTTTTGACTCTCTCTTCAAACGCATTGTAATCCTTATGCTTCTCATCTGTCCAGCCGGTTTCCGCAAGAGCGCTGATTCGGGGAAACAGCATATGATCTAACTTATCTGGATTAGAAATGCGTTCTGTCCAGATTGCGGCCTGAATTCCAAGAATGAGAGGAGCCTGATCAGGTCTATAATAGCTTGCTGGTGAAAAATTATATACATTCTTCAGAGTGTTAAAACCTCCCTGCCATCTTCGTCCTACCCGGTGAGTACTATCCTGAACGAAATCGAAATAAAAAGGTAGTCTTGGAGTTAATACCACAGGAAAGTTCTTAGATAAAGCCAGCTTCAATTGTTCAGGCTTGTCATGTCTCCACCAAAAAATAATTGTATTTTCAGGTAATAAAGAACTTCCAACAGCTTCATCCCATAGCAAAACTTTATTATTCATTTTAGCCAGTGAGTCGGCCATGCGTTGAATAAAATATTGTTCAACAGCCTTCAGATCGGGCATCTTCTTTTCCTTCATGAGCTGCTGTACATCCGCATCTTTGTTCCAGTTTTCATTCCCAAAATGCACCTCGTCGCCCCCCAGGTGGATCATATCAGAAGGAAAGAGTGAATTGGTTTCATTTAAGATGTCTGAAAGGTAATCATAGACGTCTTTCTTAGCGGGATTAAAAGTAAAGTCCGGATACATTTCAGATCCACCACCACTGAATTGCGGATATGCTTTATTGGAAGCACCCGCATGACCAGGCATATCAATCTCAGGAATAACCATGATAAAGCGTTCCCGTGCATAGGCAAT
>CAYHRC010000429.1:0-2329 GCA_964358565.1 uncultured Sphingobacterium sp.
TTGGCCAATAGCCGCTTCCGAAATTCAGTGGCTCCATCCGGCATGCCTTTCAATTCCAAATCCTGACTGAAGGAAGGACAATCAAAGTCGCTCATATTTGCAAAGTCAACCGTACCTCCATTTGTCTCAATAACAAGTTTGGCTAATCTGGCTAACCTGGTGTTGAGCGAGTCTTTTCTTAAGGATGCTGAAAATAGAAGCAAGCGCAAAGGCTCGCTATGTGTTTTTTGTTGTAGCGGATCCATGGACGTTATTTTAATTTTATTCAGGATTCTTTAACTAATTCCACTTCGCAAATAATCCAAACATCTTCACTTACTAAAACCCCGCCAGCCTCCAGGGGAGCGTTCCAGTTTAAATCCCAGTCTTTGCGATTTATCTTTCCACTGATATTAAAAATGGCTTTAACATTTCCCCAGGGATCCTTTATTACACCGCCAAATTCAACATCTAATTTTATCTGCTTCTTAATTCCTTTAATGGTAAGGTCGCCATATAATTTATAATGGCCGGCATTATCAACTTCCTCATAGGTATTGCCGGTGAAATTTATTTCTTTAAAATTTTCCACATCAAAAAAATCAGCACTTCTTAAATGTTCATCCCGCTTTTCATCCCGGGTGTCAACTGATGCCGGATCTAACCAGAAATCAATTTCGGCAGTCATAAAGTCCTCCCCCATGGTGTAAATGCTTGCGTCAAATTCCTTAAAAATTCCTCTTACATTCCCGTACATCAGGTACTTTACTTTAAAACCAATTTCGCTGTGAACACGGTCAAAGCTCCATTTGGTCTTGTTTAATTCTGAAGTTTCCATATTTGTTTGTTTATGAATTTAATTAACCGGGTGATAATGATTTTTCTATCATCAGGTCATTCTTCCAAATGAGTTTAATGGATAAGGATGGCTTGTAATGTAAATTTACCTCTTTATTGAAATTAATTCATTCCTTATTTTAAAATAAAAGAAGTGAATTCTCTCCTGTGAATTTCATCAGACCCTTAGTGGCCTCTCATCTGCTCGGCTAAAAGCTCCATTTCATTCTGATAAAGAAACGGTGATACACTGCTTCAAAACTATCATTCATCTGAGCAATGTAAGACTGACCGATCAGGTTTAGATCCAGGTTAGGAGCCATATTATATTGAACAGAAGGAAGAACTATCAGAAGCTCAGTTCCGGGAGCATATAAAACGCTGAGGTTTGCTGATAACAAGGGATTAATCTCCTTTGCAGTCGTTAAAATCATGTTCCACCTGGTTGGCATCATGTTTTCTGGCGACAGATTGAGATCGATCGCACTCCAGTCGCTTACAGGTTTGAATAAACCTTTATCATTAAACAGGAAACCGGCATTCAGATACCAGCCGCTTTCAAACATATAATCCCCTTCCAGGGCCAGATTAATGTGGCCGGCAGAATCATTAGACGGGAAATAATATTGAGCTTCGCCTTTGAAACCGGCATCCTTTATATAACCTGCCCAGCCCACACCGCTGGTAGGATGATCCTTGTACCAGCCTGCGATCAGCTGCACATCGTAATTCCATTTATTAAATGAATATTTGAAGGCTCCAACGCTCCCCTTTCTGCCGCTGAAGGCATACGCAAATTCCGCATTCGATGAATTACTAAGCATATAATGAACCTTGCCCCCATCTACCCCGGGCCGTTCTTCATAATCAAAATCGAGAAAGTTAAAGGCATTAAATATATCATTTGGATTCCAGCTTGTAGTGATTCCCCAGTTTATCCGCTGCCGGCCAAGCCGTACATTCAGAGCTTCATCCTGAAAGTCAAGATAAAGCCTCTCTGCATTGGTATGAAGAACCAGTGATTCGTCTTCAATCCATGTCTTCTGCAGGTTTATTTTCTCATTTTCATTGCGCAGCAATGAAACAAAAGCCGGATTGAGCCTTACTTCTTCGCCCCAGAATAAACGTGTGCGTAATTCGGTAACAGCAGTAATATGCTCAGTACTTTTCCATTTAACATTAAGACGGTTATGGAGAATATTACCTGTCACAAGATTCCTGAAATCCTTATCAAAAGTTAGATTCTGCAGATCTTTGATATATCCACTGATACTCAGCTTTTTTGGCTGGCTGATGCTATCCTGTGCATAAGCAGCAGAGAAAAACAAAAGAAAGCAAAATAAATGCGCCAGCCTTTTCATTCCTCATCATTTGTTCGTTTCAACAGTTTCATGCTTGGTTGAAACAGCTGCGGAATCATTCGCGACTCTTCCATCCACCAGTGTGATGACTCTTCTGGCCCGGTCAATTACCCGCTGATCATGCGTTGAGAACAGAAAGGTTATATTTTCCT
>CAYHRC010000430.1:0-2327 GCA_964358565.1 uncultured Sphingobacterium sp.
CATAAAAATATTTTGGGGATGAACCAGTTCGGTTACATCAATAGAAGTACCACCAGTGCTTAAATTCGCCGTAGACTTCAAATAAACTATCTCCGATTTTGGAGGAATACTTTCCAGAGTGTAATTCTTTTTGTCCAAAAGGTCAAGGGTATCCCTGTCAACAGTTATTTCAGTTAAAACATTTTCATGGCCGTAACCCCGGCGCGGATCCCTGTTTTCGGTATCGATTAAACTTTGAATTGTATTTATTCCATCTCCAACAACATTGGCGGGGACGCGCTGTGCTGCGGCAACCATACGATTATCGATGACCAGTACCCTGAAATCATGGCCAGTTATGAAGCGTTCGACAATTACCCTTTGTGAATATTTCTGTGCATAGGCAAATGCTTCTATAGCTTCCTCCTTAGTCTTAATATTGATAGTTGCACCCTTACCATGGTTGCCGTTCAGGGGTTTAAATACCAGGGGAAAGCCAATTTCCTTAAGGGCAACATCAAGATCCTGCATTGTTGAAATGGTCAATCCTTTGGCAACGGGTATAGCCTGCTCCTGTAAGATCCGCTTTGTTTCATCTTTATTCCCGGCGATGTCAACAGCAATGCTGCTGGTTTTATCTGTCATGGTAGCGCGGAATCTAACCTGATTCTTGCCATATCCAAGTTGAACCAGGGAGCTGCTGTTAAGGCGGATGAAAGAGATCTGCCTGGCCACAGCTTCATTTATAATAGAAGCCGTACTCGGGCCGAAGCGCTCCCTCTCCCGCATTTTTTTCATTGTCATGATATCATTTTCGATCTCATAAGCTTCCCCTGAAATTAATGCCTGGGCTATGCGAACCGAGGCTTCAGCAGCATAAACACCCACTTTTTCTTCGATATAATTAAATATTACGTTGTATACGCCGGGTGTTTTTGTCTCCCTGGTGCGGCCAAAACCTGTTTCCATGCCGGCCAGCGACTGAATTTCCAGAGCGATATGTTCAATAACATGTCCCATCCAGGTACCCTCAGTAACGCGTTCAAAAAAACCGCCTTCGTGTCCGGGAGAACAGCGATGAGTAAACAGGGTCGGCAATAATTCTTCGATCCTTTCTCTGAAACCGGGAATTGTATTAGTGGGCCGCTGCTCCATATCTTCCAGATCAAGACGCATCTGAATTAATTTTTTGCGCCGGATGGACCAGATATTCGGGCCTTTAAGAACTTGAATTCCAAGTATTTTCATAAGTTATTATATTTCTTTTATGTTTTGATCAGCCTTATTAATGTAATGGCGTCTAATGTTTATTTTAAAATTTATTAAATAAGTACCCCCTTCATATGATCAGCCAACGGCTTTTCTTGTATGAATATTTTAGGGAAATTCAATTCAGTGGGTCTTTTGTAATTGGAATGGTTGTTGGAGTTAAATTGGTATGTAAACCCGCCTTATGAAAGAAAGTTTCGCAAAATTAATTAATTTTTAGCGAGATGCATGTATGCATAACGAACTATACATCGTGTTTATTCTTTAATATCATTCATGATATCAAAGAGATTTATGTGGAAAAGTTTAATAAGTTATGTTTAAAGTTAACCTGGCGGGAATATATATTTGAAGCAATTGATGTGAAAACTAAATAAACTATGGTTCCAAAGGGCAAGCTTGTTATTATTGGTGGTGCGGTTGATTTAGGAAGTTCACTTAATTATAATGAAAATGTAAGCCATCCCCATTATATTAAATTTTTTGAGCAGGGGATTCTAAGGCGAGTTATTGTTGAATCTGCAAAAGCAGAAAATTCTATTGTTGAAGTTATTACCACAGCTTCACAGATACCCGATATCGTTGGGAAAGAATATATCAAATCTTTTAATCAGCTTCAGGTTAATAATGTTAATATCCTTGATGTCAGATCACGATCTGATGCAAATATGAAGGAGTATTTAGACCGGATAGCCAAGGCAGATGTGATTATGTTTACCGGAGGTGATCAGTTGCGTTTAAGTTCCATATTCGGAGGTACGCCCTTATTAGATTTATTGAAGAAACGGTACCGGGAAAGTGATTTATTGATTGCCGGCACTTCAGCGGGAGCAGCAGCAGCATCAACAAATATGATCTATCGGGGCAGCAGCAGTGAAGCATTAATAAAAGGTGAAGTTCAGATCACTGCAGGTCTTGGTTTCATTGATTCAGTTATAGTGGATACTCATTTTGTACAACGCGGCCGGATCGGACGTTTGTTTTATTCTGTTGCGAGTAATCCTGGAATGCTTGGTATTGGACTTGGGGAAGATGCGGGATTATTAATCACGGAGGGAAGCATGATGGAAGCTATCGGA
>CAYHRC010000431.1:0-2311 GCA_964358565.1 uncultured Sphingobacterium sp.
AGAATGTACAGTGATGAAGCTAAACATGTTGCCTATTACCGCAATTGGATGGGCCTTTCTGATTCGCAATCACCTACTTTCCTTGATAACATGGGATTTATGTTCAGTCATCAGATCGGGTTTATGTACGCACGTTATTTTGCGTGGAATTTTATAGGAAGGCAGAATGACCTTCCGGGTGATGGTAATTATATAGAGGGGAACTGGTTGTCAGGCATCAAAATTATAGACAATTTATTCCTGGGCGGGCAGTATGATCTTCCTGATAGTCAGACCGGGAATAAGGCATTTAACAGGTTTTATTTTCTGCCTTTCCTTTTAGGATTGTTTGGCGCGTTATGGCATTTTAAACGAAGACGGAAAGATGCCGCCATAGTAGGTCTGTTGTTTTTCTTCACGGGGATTGCTATTGTATTATATCTCAATCAAACTCCTGGTGAGCCACGGGAACGTGACTATGCTTATACCGGGTCATTCTATGCCTTTGCAATTTGGATAGGTCTGGGAGTAGCCGCAATAGCCGAATTCCTTCGCATGAGGATCAAGTCACCAGCAGCAGCATTTGTGGCCACTGCTCTGGGTTTGCTTGCTGCACCAGTTTTAATGATCAAAGATGGCTGGAACGATCATGACCGCTCTTCAAAGTTTACTGTCCGCGACATGGCGTACAATTACCTGGATTCATGTGCTCCAAATGCTATTTTATTTACTTTCGGGGATAATGATACCTACCCGCTATGGTACGCTCAGGAAGTTGAAAATATACGCCCGGATGTAAGGGTGGTTAACCTCAGTCTGCTGAATGCAGACTGGTATATCCGGCAAATGAAAAAGAAAGTGAATCAAGCCGATGCATTGCCTATCACTATGCCTGACAAAAAATTTGTGCGTGGGGTACGGGATATTATGGCATACCAGGATTATCATGTTCAGGGCGCTGTAGAAGTCAGGGACATTTTTGACGTTTTAACCTCTGAGAATGAAGCAGATAAAGTTACTTACCAGGATGGTTCAAAAGAGAATTTCCTGCCCACTAAGAATTTTAAAATAACTATAGATCCGGATCAGATCATCGCGAGCAAAACCCTGCCTGCAAACAGAAAAGATCAGATTGCAGCTGATATAGAGTGGACTTACAATAAAAACTATGTTTCAAAAGCTGAACTGGCACTCATAGATATCCTGGCTAATAATAACTGGAAACGGCCGGTCTATTTTTCAATAAGTATGCCGTCGGATAATTATATGGGTCTTGACAATTACCTGTATAATGAGGGGTTCGCATACCGTTTATTACCTCTTAAAAAGACGGATGATGACGCTAAGGGAGAAAGGCCGGACCTGATCAATACCGATGTGATGTATGATAATATGATGGATAAGTTTAAATGGGGAAACATGAAAAACGCTTCCTATCTGGATCCGGTGTCACGCCGGATGTGCCTTACTATTATCAATCATTTTAACATTCTGGCAGAGAATCTGTACGAACAGGGCCGGAAAGAAGAGGCCCGGAAAGCGCTTTTAAAATGCATTGAGGTAGTTCCTGATACAAACTATTCTCTGAACTTTACGATACGCAAATTATATATGGCTGATCTGCTATACAAATTAAATGAGCCTGCTAAAGCAAACGTTCTGGTAACAAATACGGCCGACTATATTCAAGAAGAGCTCCAGTATCTTTCCGCAATAGCTAAAACAAAAGATATCTTAAATAGTAATGATATCCAGCTTGGAGCTTATGTAACAGCTGAGCTTGTTAAACTCACAGCTCAATACGGGCAGGATAAGCTGACTAATAAACTACAGACACGTTATAATACGATGATAGCTAAACAAAGGTGAGAGTAGTATTCTGTTGCAAACGAAAACCTGCTTTATTTACCGGACAGAGTCCGCCTTTTCATACTAAGATTTAAGAGCGCTGCGCTGAACTCTTAATCCAGAGGTGTGGAGAGGGCTTACAATCATTTGCATAACTATAAAACTCAGTTAAATTTGTCATAATTGGTATCTGGAAAATTCTAAATCTGGTGGTTATGATTTCGGAGTAACCCCCAGATTCATTTAAAACTCTTTCTTTGATTTCAACAAATGATCAGATTTTCAAATGGAGTATCCTACCACAGTTGTTCGGAATGTTAACCTGCGCATTTCGTACTCCGGATAAAAGCGGGGTTTAAACCCGCATCATCTGAAATTCGGCATGCCTTGCAGAATATGCCAAGCAGCAGAGTACAAGTATTCATTCCTAAACCATACTTGCGGTAAACGGAGTTTTGTTGGTGGACAACACCAACAAAGGCAA
>CAYHRC010000432.1:0-2311 GCA_964358565.1 uncultured Sphingobacterium sp.
TACTTTAATTTTTTGAGCAGCGTATCCTGGTAATTGCTTCTTTTCCTGACCACCATTTCACTGTGAACCTGTTCCAGGTTGCTAATGCCCCGGTAAAGATCATTAACTCTGCTTAGTTTATCATTTGGGGTAGAAATGTTCTCTACAGTAGAAAGCATCTCTCTGAAAGCTATTTTACTGGTACTCCATGCCAAAAAAAGAGCAGTGCAGGCAATGATAAAGGAGATGATGATTTTTCCTTTCATAAAGCGGGTGATGATGTTT
Source organism: uncultured Sphingobacterium sp. (assembly GCA_964358565.1). Classification (GTDB taxonomy): domain Bacteria; phylum Bacteroidota; class Bacteroidia; order Sphingobacteriales; family Sphingobacteriaceae; genus Daejeonella. The sequence continues at coordinate 265 of CAYHRC010000432.1, forward strand.
TACATATTTCATAACGTATCCGGCATCAAGACCCATACATTTTAAATATTATAATATCACTGAAACAGGGAATATTGGATATATTCCGCGATCACAGCTGGCCTGACTGGAAACACTGCCTGGGCATTGCTGATATAATATATAGCTGTTTCCTTATCCCTCGATGCGAGAACGATTTCTGTACCAGAAGCAAACCTGTTAAATAATTCCATAACCAGATCGGGGGAATTGTTGTCCTTTGATAAATGTGAAAGCAAGAGATGACTCATATATGATGGGCGTCCGGACCTGAATAGTTCAAGTGCCTGCTTGTTTGAAAGGTGACCTTTCCCACCCCGGATCCTGCTTTTTAAATGGTATGGATATCTTCCGTTTTCAAGCATCTCATCATCATAATTTGATTCCAGAAATGCAGCATGGCATTGTTTAAAATAACGAATTACATGATCGCAGGGAAAACCAATATCAGTGAACACGCCAACTTTTACCTCATTACAGCTAATTATAAAACTATGGGGCTCCGATGCATCATGCAGTTTTGGGAAGGCAGTGACAGCAATTTGACCAATAAGTATAGCCTCATGCGCTTTAAAGGGCTTTATGAGATGTCTGTCCAGCTCAAGTCTGCCACCTATTAAGGTCGCCTGAGTAATATAAACCGGAAGCTGATACTTTTTGGCAATCACCGGGATGCCCTTTATATGGTCGGAATGTTCATGGGATACAAAGATTGCCCTGACTTTCGACATGGAAAGTCCGAGGCGGCTCATCCTCTTTTCAGTTTCACGGCAGCATATCCCCGCATCTACAAGGATGGCATCCTTGTCATTTGCAATGTAATAGCAATTACCATTACTGCCTGAATTTAAGGATGCGATGTGTAGAGACATTTATTTTTCAAATAGTTTGAGCGGAAATTCCCGCCCAAAATTATACAAAAAGCGGAAAACACATCAGGATAATGTCCATATATTAGACCCTTAAATAACATTTTTTAAAATACCCTCATAACATGAAGCTGTACCCCCTGAAATCTATATTTATTCTTTTGGCAGCCTGTACAATCAGTGCCAATGTCTACTCTCAGGAGCGTCGTATGGTCAATTATACTGAGGTGTCAGCTCTTATTCATAATACCAATTCATTAAATGATAATTCAACATTCAATGGCTTCCGTACAAGGACCGGCATTTCCAGGATCCTTCAGGATCATTTTGCCCTGGGGATAGCTTTAGGTACAGACAATTACCGTAAGAAAAGCGGAGGCGTTTATAATACCCTTCCAATCACAGCCAATGCTTCATATTACCTCAATTCCGACTTAAGTGGCCTGCGTGGTGATATTTATGGCGGCTATGCTGTTAAGCTTTTCAGCAATATGAACAGGGGTCTGACTGCCGGTGCAGGGATATCTTATTCTTTCCCGGTAAACGACGGACTGAACCTTGGCATTCAGACCGGTTATAATTACCAGGAAATTGACTTTCCGTCAACATTTATAACAGAGAGTAATTTTCAACTGGGTTCCATTCGTCTTGGCGCCGGGATCACCTTTAAATAAGTTTAATTTCACAACAAAATTTCTTTAATAATTCTTAAGTTTAAGCTAACAAATCTTAATTACCATTGTTAAAATGCTAAAATCTAAGATCTATGCAAAAACGCATCCTCGTGATCGATAATGATCAGGATTTGCTCGATGCTGTTGAGACAGCGCTTTTAATTGAGAATTTTGAAGTTGAAACCAGGCCATATGTTGATAATATCTTAACCCTGGTTGATGAAATTCGTCCTGACCTGATACTAATTGATTACCTGCTTTACGGGATCAACGGAGGGGAACTTTGCCACCTGATCAAGACGCAGCCTAAAACTGCCCAAATTCCTGTCATTATATTTTCAGGGTATCCCCGCATCATTCAGTCACTGGGCACCTATGAATGTGATGCCTTTATCAGCAAGCCGTTCGAACTTAGCAACTTCATTGAAACGATAAATTACTGCATCAAAAAAGCCGGCCAGGATATGAAAGTCTTAAAAACGCCTA
>CAYHRC010000433.1:0-2295 GCA_964358565.1 uncultured Sphingobacterium sp.
TTGATTTTTATCCGCTGTTACGGCCTTTTGCCCTGGGTCTGGCAATATTGCTTTTTCCGGCAGTGCTATCGGTCATCAACGGAGTATTGAAGCCAACTGTTACTGCAACAGCTACGATGGTGAAAGACTCCAATAAAGCGATCAATGCCCTGCTTAAAAAGAAAGAAGAGGCGATTAAGGAATCTGATACCTGGCAGATGTATGTTGGCAATGACGGCAGCGGAGACCGGGATAAGTGGTATAAATACACGCATTCGGATGACCCATCGGGCAGCAAAGAGGGAATGATAGAGGGTCTGGGAAATGATGTGAAGTTCGCCATGGCCAAGGCATCTTACAATTTCCGAAACTCAGTAAAACAGTGGATGAGCGAGGTATTGCAGATTCTTTTCGAGGCAGCTGCCTTGTGTATCAATACCATACGCACTTTTTACCTGGTAGTACTGGCAATCCTGGGGCCAATTGTATTTGGCTTTGCCGTATTCGATGGTTTTCAGCATACCCTGACGGTTTGGCTTGCACGATATGTGAACGTCTATATGTGGCTTCCGGTAGCCAACATATTCGGCAGTATCATTGGCAAAGTCCAGGAAAATATGTTAAAGCTGGATATTTCACAGGTTCAGCATGCAGGCGATACCTTTTTCAGTTCAACCGATACCGCATACTTAATATTTCTGGTCATTGGCATTGTCGGATACTTTACCGTACCGAATGTAGCCAACTATATAGTCAATGCAGGAGGGGGAAACGCATTGCTTCAGAAGGTCAATACCCTGGTGATGAGCGGCGGCAGTTCTGTTATTTCCGCAGGGTCAGCTGGAGCCGGCATGGCCGCTGATGCGTTTGGGAATGACCGGGGAGATGTTTCCCGGAGTATGGCTGATAATTCAGTAACGCAGGGATACTTCAAAGATAAATTAGCCGGTAATTCCTAAATCACTACGACCATGATATTCACCCAATTTAAAAATATAGATACGGCCTTTAAGCATATAAAGACATTCAGTATTGCCCTGATCCTTGCAAACGTATTTATCTCCTGTTTTAGCCTGTACAAAAGCTATGAAGCGGTTCTGCATGAGCGGGAACATATTTACATTCTTGCTGGCGGCAAAGCATTGGAAGCCTTTTCTGCCGGAAGAAAGGATAACGTGCCGGTTGAGGCAAGGGATCATATCCGCATGTTCCATGAATACTTCTTCAGTATGGATCCGGATGATAAGGTCATTGTCGCAAATATCGGCAAAGCTTTATACCTGGCTGACGGATCGGCAAAGACACAGTATGATAATCTGAAAGAGAGCGGCTATTATGCCAGCCTGATCTCCGGTAACATCAGCCAGGAGATTGCAGTTGACAGCATCCGCCTGGATATGGATCAATACCCATTCTACTTCAGGTGCTTTGGCACACAGAAGCTGATCCGCTCAAGTTCTACAACCTACCGTAACCTGGTCACTGAAGGATACCTGCGTAACGTTTCCCGCTCGGATAATAATGCGCATGGCTTTCTGATTGAGCGCTGGCGTACCCTTGAAAACAGTAATAAACTTCAGCAAAACCCATGATCATGTTTCTGTTCCGAAAAAAAAGAAAAGAACAGCAAGCCGCTGTAAATGAAAGACTGGCAGAGAGGATAGCCGAAAAGATCCTGAGTGTCCAATCCGGTATTGCAGCCTTTCTGAACGGAAAAACGGAAATGCTTTCAACTATGGGAAAAGAGATAATTCTGCTGGTCTTCTGCCTCGTATTTGGAATGCTCAGCCTTTGGATACTAATCAGTGCGATCAGATAAGAATACCTAAGACCCCCGAAAAATAAATTATTCACGAACACTAAAAAGAAAACGTATGAAAACACAAACAGAACAATTCCTTCGGAAAAGAAAATTCCTGCTGGTCATGCCCTTACTGGTCATACCATTTATCACTCTTGGCTTCTGGGCTTTGGGTGGCGGAAGCGGAAAACAGGTTAGCGGCTTACAGCCGGATTCTTCAGGATTTAATGCGGTATTACCGGAAGCACAGTTTAAAGAGGAAAAGTCACGGGACAAATTAAGTTATTATGAGCAGGCAGGGCGGGATTCACAACAGATAAATGAGATTGCGCCACAGCAGCCTTTACCGGATACAACCGGGACTGCAACAGGTAATACAGGGTTTGTTACCTTTTCAGATCCGAATGAGGAAAAGATCAACCGCAAACTGGCGCAGATCAACCAGGAAATCAACCGCGAGCCCGAACCGGTTGACGCTCCTGCGAATTACCAAAATACTCTGACGGACCCCTCAG
>CAYHRC010000434.1:0-2289 GCA_964358565.1 uncultured Sphingobacterium sp.
GAAAAACTTTCAACTGTATAATCAGTTCATTAAACCGGGATAAAATTAATGTCCGGGCCTTTGTAGGAATTTCCGTTCTGGGAAGAACAGAAACCTGGTCGAGGGTCCGATGAGATTAAGACTGTGTGCGTTTCTGCTTTTCATTACCTGGTCGGGGATATTCAAACTCCATTCTCAGACTCTTATACCCTTACAATCTGGCAGGGAAACAAGTATCCGCGGATTATCTGTACTAAACAATTCAGTGGCCTGGCTAAGCGGGAGCAATGGCTGGACCGCTTTTACTAATGACCGGGGCAAGACCTGGAAATGGAATCAAATCCCCGGGTATGAGAAGCTTGATTTCAGGGATATAGAGGCTTTTTCGGACAAAAAAGCGATCATTGTCAGTGCCGGTTCGCCAGCAGTGGTTCTTCTCAGCAATGACAGTGGTAATACATGGAAAGAGGTTTACCGCAACGACTCTCCCGAAATATTTCTCGATGGTATGGATTTCTGGAATACCAAAACAGGAATCATTTATGGCGATCCAATCGCAGGCAAAATGGCTTTGCTCAAAACTACCGATGGCGGAATAAGCTGGCAGAATATAAATGATGATCTGAATATAAGCCTGATTCCGGGAGAAGCCAGCTTTGCTGCGAGCGGCACTAACATTCGCTGCCTTAAGAATGGAAGAACATGGATCGCAACGGGCGGAAAACAATCCCGAATATTTTTTTCTGCAGATTTTGGAAGTAGCTGGCTCGATTTTCCCTGCCCAATCATTCAGGGCAAAAGCTCCACAGGCCCTTTTTCAATTGCGTTCAGGAATAGCAGGGCCGGCATTGCTGCTGGTGGTGATTATCTGGCAGATACTGCAAGAACCAATAACCTTCTGCTGACAAGAAATGGCGGCAGAACCTGGTACAAGCCATCAATTTCTACATTTGGTTACAGATCTGCTGTTGATTATTTATCCCGCAAACAGATACTGGCTACCGGGCCTTCTGGTACAGACCTATCAGTGAATGGCGGAAAAACATGGAGGGATTTTTCCCATGAAGGTTTTCATACTGTCATGAAAGCCAAAAAAGGCTCCTGGATCCTCCTAAGCGGCAATAAAGGCAGAATATCTGAACTGCAAATTTCAACATGACATATACGGTATACGATTTTAACATATGCTAACGTTTAAGTGCTACCTTTAATCGGTCTTCTTATATGGTTTCCTTGTAAGCACTCGTTTAATCAGACACTTCGTAATTCGCAGTATGACTGTTTACGTTGAATTAAATGGCAGTAAATTTAACATGAAACAAAATAATGATCACTAAGGCTTTCAATTACATAAAAAATATCAGAACAACCGGCGCTATCTATGAATCTTCCCGTTATGTTTCCAGAAATATAACCAATGAAATTAATATTCATAAACCTCAGATTGTCATAGAATTAGGAGCTGGCAGCGGCAATATCACAGAAAGTATTTTATCGAAACTTCATCCCGATTCTGTTTTGTATTGCTTTGAGATCGAACCACAGTTCTATGAACACCTTGAACAAATAAATGATAAAAGATTTCATCTGATCAAACAATCGGCGGCAGATGTAACCAATTATTTTGATGCATTGTCAGTAGATGTTATCATTTCTGGATTACCACTGAGCTTGTTTGATAACTGTGACCGGGATCAATTACTCAATGATTGTTATGATCTGCTAAAGACGGGTGGGGTATACAGGCAATTTCTTTACTCTCTTCAAAAAAAGTATTTCATGCCCATTTTTGATCATATGGAAACGAACTTAGTAATGAACCTGCCTCCGGCAATTCTTTATTCCTGTTATAAGCTAAACTGACCGGACAATCATCAGGTATCAGGTATCAGGTATCAAGTATCAGGTATCAAGTAGGATATCCTGGTAACTACAAAAACCACTAACTTTCCCCTTTTAAAGGATTAAAAATAATCCTTTCAGAATTTAGCTTTTCATATTTAACCCTTAACTTGTTCACATGAATCTAGAATTCAATAAGAACGAAGACAGTAATAAACAACTGTCCTATGAGGTTAAAAATCGTCTGAAAAAGATATATGCCGGAGGTGGAGAGAAAGCAGCAGCCAAACAAAAGGAGAAGGGCAAAATGCTGGCCCGGGAGCGCATTGCTTATCTGATTGATAAGGAAAGTCGCTGGCTTGAAATTGGTGCTTTTGCTGCTGAGGATATGTATAAGGATGTTGGCGGATGTCCTTCGGCAGGAGTTGTATGCGGGATCGGTTATGTTTCTGGCCGGCAGTGTATGAT
>CAYHRC010000435.1:0-2282 GCA_964358565.1 uncultured Sphingobacterium sp.
TTGGCCCCTTTCGTGTTTATATAAAACCGGGCATTGCTGATAATGAGGATGTAGATTTTAAGTTAAGCTATTCGGCAAATACTACATACACTGATTTTGAATTGTTCCGCATAAAAGTTGCGCTCGACTATCTGAATATCGAAGTGAATCGGATTTCGACGACCATTAGCAGCAATGGCCGTATTGGTTATAGTGGTCCGGATGCGTCGAACGGATTAGGATTTATTTACAAGGGAGAACCTTTATTGTATGAAGCTTCCTTAATGATAGGCAATGGACCTGCAAGAGTTTCCAATAATGCGCGAAACGATATGGGTGGTTCTGATGAGCATTTTGATAAAAGTGTCCGTGTAGGCAAGATCGATGATCGGAAAGCTGCATTTTTAGCACGATCGGAATTTGATGATACAGGTAGTCTAAACCGTCTGGATCTTCATGTAAAACATAGCCAGACCGCTTTCGATACTGCACCCGATGATAAATATACCATTGCGGAGTATGACATTCAGAATACCGGGTCAACACTTCTCACCGGAGTGTATATTGGCCTTTTCATCGATTTGGATTCAGATCCATCTGGCCACGATATCACTAAATATGATGCAGCAAACCGTATGGGCTATGTGTTCGGCAAGGCAGGCGGTACTTTATACGGAGCTGTTAAATTATTGAACAAGGATGTGGCGCCAGCCTATTATCCGATGTCAGATCAAATAGTAGGTGACCCGCTTCAAAATGGCGGAGGCTTTAGTATGGCTGAAAAATATCAAAGCCTTTCCAGCGGAATAAAGGCAACAGGGCTTGGTGAAAATGATCCCAACGGCATTGATGTGATGTTTACTATTGGCTATGGCCCGTACACTATTCCAGCTAAAGCCTCTGCTAAAGTAGCTTTTGCATTTATTGGCGGTGATAACCTCGCCGATATTCAGTCGAGTGCCCTCGCCGCACAAAACAAATACAATCAGTTAGGACAAACAGATCCTCTGGCGGCAGAAGGATTTGTTCTCGGGCAGAATTATCCGAATCCGGGTTCGGACAACACAGTCATTAATTTTACTATTGCGGAAACAGCCTCAACAACCCTCAATCTGTATGATATTATTGGACGCTCAGTAAAAGAGCTTGTCAATGCAAATTTACAGAAAGGATCATACAGTATTAACGTCGATCTTTCAGAACTGGAAGCCGGGATATACGTCTATAAAATGAAGTATAAGGGCAAAGAGAAATCTTTAAAATTAATAGTTGGAAAATAAAAAACAAGCCATCGAAATATTACTTTCTACTTCAGAAAACAGTGTTGTAACAGATCCTGCAGCGGGGTTCATAACTTTCTTTTTCACCAAGTAATATTTTAGCCTCGCTGGCTGCAGTGCGATAAGAGTATGTTGCGGGTCCACCGCATTGAACGCAAACTGCGTGAACTTTGGTAACGAGTTCGGCTATAGACATGAGCGCAGGCATAGGTCCGAAAGGCTTACCCTGGAAGTCCATGTCCAGACCTGCTACAACTACCCTTATTCCTCTGTTGGCAAGCTTATTACACACATCAGGCAGCTCATCGTCAAAGAACTGCGCCTCATCAATGCCTACCACTTCGGTGTTGGCCCCAAGCAGCAGGATCGAAGCAGCATTTTCAATGGGCGTAGAATGAATAGAATTCAGATCATGAGAAACCACAGAACTTTCATCATAACGGGTATCTGTTTTCGGTTTGAATATCTCCACATTCAGTTTTGCGATCTGGGCACGGCGCAGCCTTCTGATCAGTTCTTCCGTCTTTCCAGAAAACATAGATCCGCAGATAACTTCTATACTCCCGCCAAGCTCTTTCCTTCGTTTAAAATTTTGCTCGCTAAATAACATTTTTTTCTGTTTGACCAGCTTTTTTATAGCTTCTAATATCTGAATTTCTATGGTAATAACAGCTGTTTTTGAGCTATTTCGGGAATATTTTTTAATCCCATTATTAATAATTGTAATTATCTTTGGTACAGGCACCTGAGATCTGCAAGCTTATTCAGGGCCGGGCTGACATTGGCTTTATTACTATTCGATTATGATGAACAAGAAAGAAATTTTTAAAAAAGTTGGGGTGATAATTACAGAATTGAATGAGCAATATGAATATCTTTCGCAAAGCTCTGACAATTTAAATGAACTCGAACTGGAGCTTTTTGCTGCTAATGCAAACTTTCTTTCAGACCATATTGCCATTCTCCTTAAACTTAATGAAAGCGCAAAAAAAGTAATCAGCACCGAAGCCGAAACCACTAAAA
>CAYHRC010000436.1:0-2282 GCA_964358565.1 uncultured Sphingobacterium sp.
TAATGAACCGCTACCCTCAGTATGAAGTTCAGGTAGAAGAGATACATCATACAGGGAAGCTTGATTCTCCGAGCGGAACTGCTATGACCATTGCAGAGGGAATTCTGGAAGAACTTGATCGTAAGAATGAATGGGTCAATGAACTTGTAGGTTCTGAGAATGAATTAATACTCAAACAGGAACAATTACTTATTGAATCGCACAGGATTGAAGATGTTCCCGGCACTCATACAGTGATCTACAGTTCGGAAATTGATGATATTGAGTTTAAGCATAAGGCTCATAGCAGAGCAGGGTTTGCTTTAGGAGCTGTCATGGCTGCAGAATGGCTGCAGGATAAGACAGGATTTTATAATATTACGGATATGTTTGATTTTAGCGTTTAAACCCTTTGTATAAAAAGTATGAACTTGAAGTTTTGGAATAATAATAAATCGAAAGAGAAGAAAAAAAATGTCAGGAAAAGCGCTGGCCGTGAGTGGTTTGATGCCATCATTTTTGCTGTTATAGCTGCTACGCTTATTCGCGGCTTATTTATTGAAGCTTATACCATTCCAACAGGTTCAATGGAAAAAACTTTGCTGGTAGGTGATTTTCTTTTTGTAAGTAAGGTAAATTATGGTGCAAGGATGCCTATGACGCCGGTTTCATTTCCATTTGCCCATCATACGATGCCCATAACCGGGACAAAGGCTTATTGGGAAGGCATAAAATGGAAATACCGCCGTTTGCCTGGTCTCAGCACTGTAAAGAAGAATGATGTGGTTGTCTTTAACTTTCCAATGGATGCGGATGCTCCTTTATCGCGGCCGGTAGATAAGCGCGAGAACTATATCAAACGCTGCCAGGCTGTGGGAGGAGATACTTTAAGAATTATTAATGCCAGGGTATATATAAATGGGAAGCCGGCAGAGGTTCCTCAATTTGGAGAAAAATATTACTATGTAAAATCAGACGGTACTGACTTTAACCCACAGGCAATTGAGGATATGCATATTGAGGCCCAGCGATCTTCAGCTGATGAATATATTTTTAATATGTCTGCCCAGGATGCGGCAATTGTTAAAAAATGGTCAAATGTGAAAACCTTATCACTTCGTATCGTGCCGGTAAATGAATATGATCCTCAAATATTTCCGCATAACCCTGAATTTAAATGGAATGCAGATAATTTCGGGCCTCTTATTCTGCCTAAGGAAGGCTGGACGGTGAAACTCGACAATTCTAATTACAGTTTGTACGAGCGGGCCATTTCAATTTATGAGGGCAACACGATTCAGCGCTCAGGAAATGATATCCTGATCAACGGCCAAAAAACAAATTCCTATACCTTTAAGCTTAACTATTATTGGATGATGGGAGATAACAGGGATAATTCACTGGACTCGCGCTACTGGGGCTTTGTTCCAGAAGACCATATAGTGGGTAAGGCCTTGTTCGTGTGGATGAGCTGGGATACAAACGGGGCATTCCTAAACAAAGTGCGCTGGAGCCGGATTCTTGGAGGGATAAATTAATCGTCTTTTCGAAGGAGGCACGACTGAGAAATCTGTTGTTAATAGTACCAATGTCAACAGGTCTCTCCCCGCTTCATATCAGTTTAACTAACTTACTGAAAAAGTGGCGAAGAGAAAAGAAGGAAAAGCTTATAAACGAACTAAATCCGGAATGGAAGGACTTATGGAAGGAAATTAGGGAATGGTAGTTTGGTTATCCGTCTTTTCGAAGGAGTGACGGAATCGCCTTGTTACCAAACTAAGTGTACGACTGAGAAAACTGTTGATTGAAGTACCCATAGTCAACAGATCTCTCCTCGCTATGATACGAATTAAACTAAAAAATTCAGTCTCGTGAGTTCGAGATGACGGTTCCCGCGAGTTGGGTATGACCGATTAGATTACTCAACCTTATACCTGTAGATAGTCCTCACTAGGTTTCCATCAATATCAGTCCCCTCCACAGTCGCTTTATAGGTTCCTTTGTTATCGCCATTATAAAAATCGAATGACATACTTCCGGCTTTGTCTGTAAAGACCTTTGGATTCCAATAAACTGTGGTACGCAGATCTGATCCAACTGCACGGCTTGCCTGTGTAATATACTTTGGTGAATAAAACTCGCGGCTTTTAAGATATCCTAATGGATTGAAGGTTAAGACATTATTTGGAGGAAATAACTTCTTTAATGCCTCGGCCGTAACAGGTGTCTTAGCTGTCTTCTTTGAGTTAATAACTAAAATACCATTTGTTATGACAACGATTCTGCTGATGTATAGCGGTATA
>CAYHRC010000437.1:0-2272 GCA_964358565.1 uncultured Sphingobacterium sp.
GAAATTGAACCGATCTTTCCAGCTCTCCTTTTTCGGAAAACGTATAAAGCCAGCCCTGTGCTGTGGCAGCCAGGTAATATGCTTTACCCTGATGCCTGTAACCTTCAACTTTTAACACCCGATCCTTCAGGGTTTTCCTGAAAACAGTATTTCCGGCCTCATTAAGAACATAGAATTGAAATCCCTCTGTCCCTACCAGAATTTCATTCTGACCGTCATTATTAAAATCACCATGCCTTATGTCATTCACCTCCCCTCCCACATTCCGTGTCCAGATCTCCTCAATTTTATCTTTGTACCTGATCAGGCGGATCTCACTTTGTTTTGTTCCTAATAATACAGATGGTAAGGTGTTTTTATCATTATTGTTTAGAATATCAGCGACTTTCCAACCAGGTCCTCCTGTTTTTCCAGTGATCAGCTGATTGTCTTTTATCAGGGTATAATAATAATATTCCATGGCGAATATTCCTTCTTCCTTACCATCACCATCAAGATCAGCATATTCCATATCTTCTATGCCATAAAAATATAAGGCTGTTTCCGATTTTAAATTGCCCAGGAGGTCAAGCCCATACAGATAACGGAATTGTGTGCCCACCATAACTAGCGGCTCTTTGTCTCTGCCATTTACATACGCCAGCCTAACATTGGTGATACCAATTAAATTGCCTTTGTACTCACTGTGTGGAGCATCATCAGGAAACTTATAATTCCATAACTCTTTACCACTCGCATTCAGTACATGTATATACCAGTTCTCTGTGGCTATGAAAATAAGCGGACGGTTTCCTGCAAACTGTACGCTAACTTCATTAATCCGGCCTTTGGCCGGGAAAGTCCATAAGAGATTTCCCTGAGAGTCAATTGCTTTTACAGCGCCATTGATACTGCCGAGAATGAATTCATCATTTTTATCGCCATTCAGATCACCGGTACATGAACTGCTTACCCGTTCATTGGATGAATAAAGTTTCTTCCATTCCGTATCAGCAACCAGCTTTTGGGGCTGATGTTTAGTTGAGAGAGTCTGATATTTGCCCTTGATCAGCATTTTTTTCAGCTGATCCGGGATTATTTTATTCCATTGAAGCATACCGGAATCAATCGCACCTTCCTGTACAGGCTCACCCGATCTGTCATACTTGATTTTATTTTTAAGAAGTCCGTAGGTCTTCCATTGTCCGCTTATTGTATTCAGTTTAAAAAATACAGGTAGAGGAAAATGCAGGTCCACGGATCTAACCTTAATAGCGGTGACTGATGCTGCCACCAGTTCTTTATTCCCAACCAAATGAAAAGCTCCGTTACTGGAGAAGTCCGGGCTGTTTATCATACCCCTAATGGCCAGCCAATTGTCTTCTCCATCTCTGATCTCTATAAGTCTTTCTCCTAAATGCCTCGATTGAATAGCATCTGTTTCCTTCCTGTGACTTGACAGAACATTGATAAATTCTGCTTTATCACCTGCAACATACGGCTTATCACTTATAATCTCAGTTAAAACCGTCTCATTATCCGCGTATGGATATGGATACACCGTCTTCCAATACTTTATAAAATGCCCATAAATATCTTTAGTCAGCAACTCAGCATCAGTCAGGCTTTGCAGCAGCATGTTTACCCCTTTTTGTCCAACTTTGAAGCTTCGGTTCTCTATTTGTGTGGTTCCCAAAGACTGCCAAAGATTTTTAAAAAGAAAACTTCCTGATTCTTTAACTCTGAGATCATCAAAAATGATAAAGAATTTACCATCGGGACTTATAATGGTACGTTCCCAATCCGTACCGTTATAATCAGGAACGGTACTGCGGCTGATTGCGGTTCCACCAGCATCACTTACCCATTTCAGTTTTACCAGAGGTGGTTTTTTATTTTGTTTGCCATCCTTAATAATAACTAAACCTGAATGGTTCTCAGGGGTATTCTGAATATAATCCCTGTCATTTAGAAACAAGCGGCCGTTCGCGCTATAATTCAGTATCGTGTTACCATCCTGATGTCCATGTTTTCCGGCAGAAAATCCGTCCAGAATGAGGTAACTATCATTAAGTTCAAAACCTGACCTGAATGCCAGTTTATGAAAAGTATCCTTCTGATCAACATTGATCTTATCTTTTTTCAGATCTTTCAGATCATCATTTTTCAGACTCTTCGGAAATTCCGGAGCATTCTGATCAAACTGATTTTTCAGGTCATCATAAACCCCTTGTTCGATCTCCTGAGCCTGCACCTTAGGATATGACCTGCTGTCGGGTTGTTCTGAATTTTT
>CAYHRC010000438.1:0-2236 GCA_964358565.1 uncultured Sphingobacterium sp.
TGATGGGACCATATATGAGCCCTATGCCTATTGGCGCATCTATTGCAATGATATTATCCTTATTTGTTGCTTTAACCATTACACCATACTTAGGCTTCCATTTATTAAAGGAGAAAGACGAGCAAAAGCATAAAGAGTCACATGGTATAGAAACCAGTTTTATCTACAGGATGTATAATAAGCTGGAGCGCCCCTTACTGGAGAGCTCCGGCAAACGTCGCTGGATGCTGGGCATAACTACACTTTTGCTGATTGGTTCAGTGCTTATGTTCTTTACAAAATCAGTGGTTGTTAAAATGCTTCCATTTGATAATAAGAATGAGTTTCAGGTAGTAATTGATATGCCGGAAGGAACAACTTTGGAAAGAACTGCCGCTGTAACTCAGGAAATTGCACAATACCTCTCCACGAAGCCTGAAGTGGTGAATTATCAGAACTATATTGGAACTTCTGCCCCAATTACGTTTAATGGTTTGGTTCGTCACTACGATTTGCGGGGCGGAAGTAATATGGCGGATATTCAGGTGAATCTATTGCATAAGGAGAACAGGGATAAGCAAAGTCATGGTATCGCCAAAGAAGTGCGTCCTGAAGTTCAGAAGATCGCGAAAAAATATGGTGCGAATGTTAAGATCATTGAGGTGCCACCGGGCCCGCCTGTATTATCAACGCTGGTAGCCGAGATTTATGGGCCTGACTATAAAGACCAGATTAAGGTCGCTCAACAGGTAAAAGATATTCTTCAAAAAACCTCTGATATTGTGGATATCGACTGGATGGTAGAGGATAATCAGACTGAATACCGGCTGGAAGTAGATAAGGAAAAAGCCATGCTCAATGGAATTGCATCCCGGCAGGTAGTGGGTAACCTGACATACCTGCTCAAAGAGCTTCCGGTTTCTAATTTATATGATGAAAAATCAAATGATCAGATAGGTATAGTTTTATCACTCGATGATGCTGATAAAACAAGCTTAAAGGATATCCTCAATCTAAAGATAAAAGGCAGTCAGGGTAATGTTGTGCCTGTGAGTGATCTTGTGAAAGTTAAGCAGGATACCTTAAAGAAGACAATATACCGTAAAGACCAGAAAAGGGTGGTGTATGTAACTGCTGATATGGCCGGTGCCCTGGAAAGTCCGGTATATGCCATTTTAGGAATGAATGAAAAACTTCAGAAAATAAAATTGCCGAAAGGATATAAGGTCAACGAATTGTACATGGAACAACCCTCTGATGAAAGTGATTTTACAGTAAAATGGGATGGTGAATGGCAGGTTACCCTCGAAGTTTTCCGTGATCTGGGTGCAGCCTTCCTGGTCGTTATTGTTATTATTTATATGCTGATTGTCGGCTGGTTTCAGAACTTTAAAACCCCAATGGTTATGATGATGGCTATCCCGCTTTCTTTAATCGGAATTGTATTCGGGCATTGGATTTTAGGCGCCTTCTTTACCGCAACATCCTTTATAGGAATGATTGCCCTGGCGGGTGTGATGGTGCGGAATTCGGTCTTGCTTATTGACTTTATAGAGATACGATTGAATGATGGGATCCCGCTGAAACAGGCTATCATTGATGCGGGCGCAGTAAGAACCACCCCGATATTATTGACCACCGGTGCAGTGGTAATAGGTGCTTCAATTATCTTATTTGACCCGATTTTCCAGGGATTAGCAATTTCTCTGGTTGCTGGTGCAATCGTTTCAACCTTATTAACCTTGATTGTCGTTCCATTAATCTACTACATTACTGAAAGAAAAAAATGGGAAACCAAATAATGCTAAATATAATTTCTCACTGAATATTAAAATAAAAAGAAATGAAACTTCTGGTTATTACTGCTATAAAAGAATTTAAGAAAGACATCCTTCATATGCTCAGAGAAGCGGATGTAAAGAATTTCAGTTACAAAGAAGTAACCGGTTTTCGGGATAGCAGCCAGGATGCGGTTGAATCAAACTGGTTTGCTTCAGAATTGAATGAAAGTGAGTCGATCTTATTTTATGCCTTTGTAAAAAAGGAAAGTGTAGAGTTAATCTTTAATCTGGTTGAAGTTTTTAATTCTGCTCAGGAAAACGCGTCACGGATTCATATAGCCGTACTTAATATTGAAAAATCAAATTAGTTATTTAAGAAATGAAACCTGCATGAGCTTACCGCTCACATAATGAAATGAACAAGCTCATGCAATCCCGCACATGCGGGACTTTAAAAAACAAATACACAAATGAAA
>CAYHRC010000439.1:0-2235 GCA_964358565.1 uncultured Sphingobacterium sp.
AGCAGACGAAGTGGTTGATGGGATATGGAGAAACTTCTTCCCGGCAATGGCTGGAAGATCGCGTACATCAGCAAAGTAAACATCTGCAGACTGAAGAATACGTGCCAGGCGATAAGCACCTGAACTTGCTGCGGCTGTGATTAATATAGCCATATTTTAATATTGCATCACCTGGCCATCCTTCATCAGGATTTTCCGGTCGGCCATATTAGCTAAATTCTCATTATGAGTAACAATGACAAATGTTTGATTTATGCGGTCCCGAAGATCAACAAATAAACGATGAAGGCTTTCGGCATTATTAGAATCCAGGTTTCCTGAGGGCTCATCAGCAAGTATGATTGAAGGGTTGTTAATCATGGCCCTTGCAACAGCAACCCGCTGCTGTTCACCTCCCGATAATTCAGAAGGCTTATGTGTTGCCCGGTCCTGCAATCCTAATAATTCCAGGAACTCGTAGGCCCTGTATTCAGCTTGCTTTTTACTGTTTCCGGCAATGTAAGCCGGAATGCAAACATTTTCGATAGCAGTAAATTCCGGAAGTAAATGATGAAACTGAAAGATAAACCCAATATGTTCATTTCTGAAAGCACTCAGCTTTTTTGATGAAAGAGAACTTATGTCGACATTATTCAGGTGAATAATGCCATAATCCTGGCGATCAAGTGTTCCTATTATGTGAAGCAGGGTGCTTTTACCTGCACCGGAGGCACCAATTATAGTAATTATTTCCCCTTTACCAACATCCAGGTCTACCCCTTTCAGGATGTGCAGATTGCCGTATGATTTGTGGATTCCTCTTGCGCGCAGCATTAATATGGTTATTATGAATATGCAAAAGTGCAAATTGTTTGTAAGAGTGTATGCAAGCTCCTGAAAATTCACACATTAATTTAAAGATTTGCCTCATGGCATTTTAAGGTTTGCTTCTAAAAATGTAGTTTTACCACAAATAATAAGTAAATGAACATTCACGAATATCAGGGTAAAGCAATATTAAAAAGCTTCGGGGTCAGAGTTCAGGAAGGCATAGTAGCCAATACAGCTGCCGAGGCTGTTGATGCTGCTAAGAAGCTAAAGGCAGAATACAATTCAGACTGGGTTGTCATCAAGGCACAGATCCATGCTGGCGGACGTGGTAAAGGCGGAGGCGTTAAATTAGCCAAAAATCTTGACGAAGTAAAGGACAAAGCAGAACAGATCATTGGTATGCAGCTGATAACTCCTCAAACCGGACCAGAAGGAAAATTAGTCAGGAAGGTTTTAGTAGCACAGGATGTATATTATCCAGGTGAAAGCGAAACGAAAGAATTCTATATCAGTGTATTACTCGACCGCTCTAAAGGCCATAATATCATTATGTATTCAACCGAAGGCGGAATGGATATTGAAGAAGTTGCTGAGCATACACCACATTTAATATTTAAAGAAGAAATTGATCCTAAAGTTGGTCTGCAAGGTTTTCAGGCCCGTAAGATCGCTTTTAACCTGGGGTTGAGCGGAGATGCTTTCAAGGATATGACCAAATTCATTACTGCTTTGTATAAAGCATATGAAGGAACGGATTCATCGATGTTTGAAATCAACCCGGTTTTAAAAACATCAGACAATAAAATTCTTGCAGTAGATGCAAAAGTAAATCTTGATGATAACGGACTTTTCCGCCATCCTGATTATGAAATTATGCGTGATACCAGTGAAGAGGATCCGACAGAAGTTGAAGCAAGCAAATCAAACCTGAACTATGTAAAACTTGACGGTAACGTTGGTTGCATGGTGAATGGAGCTGGTCTTGCTATGGCAACTATGGATATCATTAAACTTGCCGGTGGTGAGCCTGCAAACTTTCTGGATGTGGGTGGAACTGCAAACGCAGAAACTGTAAAAGCCGGATTTAATATCATTTTATCGGACCCTAATGTAAAAGCCATCCTGATCAATATTTTCGGCGGTATTGTACGTTGCGACCGTGTTGCTCAAGGTGTGATCGATGCATACAAAGAAATAGGTAACATCCCGGTACCGATCATAGTACGTTTACAAGGTACAAACGCAGTTGAAGCCAAGAAACTCATTGATGAGTCAGGCTTAAAGGTTTATTCAGCCATTCTTTTAAAAGAAGCTGCAGCTTTAGTTACCAAGGTTCTTGAAGAATAGATAATATCCAGGGTTTCGTCATTTCTGTTTAACAGCGATGACGAAACTCTTTTTTTAAAGCAGCTTTTGCTGCTTGTT
>CAYHRC010000440.1:0-2230 GCA_964358565.1 uncultured Sphingobacterium sp.
CACGGTATCTATGCATTCGTTGTCAATGGATTTAGTAATCCCGCACCCCTCACCAATGCGTTCAAACAAAGAGTTCAGGTTGCTCAGGGCTTAATTCAGCGTGCTCCAGGGGAAGCTTATAAGGTTTTACGTGATAAGGCTAAGATCAAAGACAACCGGGTAAAGTTCTTTTAACAGCTTTATTCATTAACTTTGCATCCGGAAGTGATCTGTCACTTCCGGATTTTTTGTTTAAGCTGGTTGCGGTCTATATTACGCACGTAGCCATAATTAACAATACGCAGGATGGACATTCAGGAAAATATTATAAATAAGGTCGCGCAAAGCGGATTGCTGAGTTTTGATCTGGCCGAGCTTTATCCGCAAGGGGATCGGATAGTATACGATATTAAGGATAACCTTTTTCATGGACTGATGTTAAGGGAAAAGGATTTCAGGGAATTTATTAAAGACCATAACTGGGAAATATATGCAGGTAAGCATATTGCAATTACCTGCTCTGCTGATGCCATAGTGCCAACATGGGCCTATATGCTTCTGGCCAACAGACTGGCCCCTTATGCTAAAACAGTTGTATTCGGTAATCTTGAGCTTTTGGAAACTATATTGTTTGAACGGGCCTTAGAGAAACTGGATCTGGAGAAGTATCGCGATCAGCGGATCGTTATCAAAGGATGTGGTGAAGTAGCCATTCCTGAATTTGCCTTTATTGACCTTACAGTGAAACTAACCGGAATTGCTAAAAGCATCATGTACGGCGAACCCTGTTCTACAGTGCCCATTTACAAGCGCAAAGATTAATCTGGTTTGCTTTTTGCATTTACTACAACATGAAAAACAGATCTTTGTCTCTAATCTTTCTGCTTGCAGGAGCCTTATCTGGCTTTGCTCAGGAACTCCGGAATGTAAAAGTGCCGGTATTTCAGGCCGGGGAAATTTTGAAATATAAATTGCGTTATGGCTTTATAACAGCTGCTGATGCTACCATAAGGGTTGAGGATACAAATGCGGAATTCAGTAACAATCCCGTATTTCATTTAATCGCCCATGGACGGACCTCCGGCACATTTGATATTTTTTATAAGGTAAGGAACCGGTACGATTCCTATATTGATAAAGAGACCTTAACTCCGTATCTCTATACTGAAAACATTCATGAGGCCAATTACCGTCGCAGTGACAAAGCAAGATTTTACCAGGATCAAAAGAAAATAGTCTCAAACAAGGGGATATTTAAGGGCGACGGCCAGACATTCGATCTCGTTTCTGCCTATTACTTTGCACGCAGCCTGGATATTTCGAAGCTTGCACACGGGGAAAGGTTCACTATGGATTATTTTCTGGACGATGGTATAACTGAGCTTACAGTACAGTATGTTGGAAAGGAACGGGTTAAAACGGCCCTGGGCTATTTTAACTGCCTTAAATTCAGTCCCTCGATCCAGCCTGGCCGCATCTTCAGAAAAGACAGCAAGTTATATCTATGGATAACGGATGATGATAACCGGATACCGGTGAAAGCACAGGTTGAGATCCTGGTAGGTTCTGTTACGCTTGAGCTGATGTCAGCTAATGGTCTCAAATATCCCCTGGGGATGGCTAATAATTAATTTATGATTGAAGTACAGCACACATTGGTGCATGAAGACGTGGTACGTGAAAATTTTGTTTGCAACCTGAACAAATGCAAAGGAGCGTGTTGTATTGAAGGAGATTCAGGTGCGCCCCTGGAACGTTCAGAGCTGGCTGTTCTTGATGATATCTATCCTCATGTTAAGCCTTACATGACTGAAAAAGGAATTGCAGCGATCGAAGAGGTAGGCACATTTGTCAAAGATTTTGAAGGTGATTATACCACTCCCTGTGTTGATACCAATAAAGAGTGTGCTTATGTAACCTGGGAGAATGGTGTTACTAAATGTGCCATAGAAAAAGCGTATCAGGATGGCAAGATAGCCTGGAAGAAACCGATTTCCTGCCACCTTTACCCCATCCGGGTCACCAAATACCCGGAATTTGATATTCTTCACTACGACCGCTGGAACATCTGCAGCTCAGCCTGTTCTTTTGGCAAGGAATTGAAGGTTTCAGTCTATGAATTCCTGAAAGAACCGCTAATCCGTAAATATGGAGTAGAATGGTATGAGGAGTTAGTTGAGAAAGCGCAGGAGTAGTTGTTAGTTAATGTTGTTTAGACCGGTTAACAGTTGTGGGTTGTCGATTATTCAGA
>CAYHRC010000441.1:0-2222 GCA_964358565.1 uncultured Sphingobacterium sp.
CTCATCACTATGGCATTCGGAGCCAGGCCACCTTCCAGGATCTCATCCCAGCCGATCATGGTTTTGCCCTTACTATTAATATATTTTTCCATGCGCTGAACAAAATAGCTCTGCAGCTCATGTTCATCTTTTAGATTTTCATCCTTAATTCTTTTCTGACAAAGAGGGCAGATCTTCCAGTTGCTTTTTGGTGCTTCATCGCCCCCAATATGAAAATACTTTGAAGGGAATAATGGGATCACTTCGTCAATTACATTCTGAAGGAACATAAACGTACTTTCCTGACCGGCACAAAAGATGTCCTCATGAACTCCCCAGGTCTGTTCTACCTTAAAAGGCCCGGTTCCCGGGCAGCCAAGGTAAGGGTAGGAGGCAAGAGCAGCGGAAGCATGTCCCGGCATTTCAATTTCCGGGATCACATTAATATGCCTGTCTGAAGCATATTTTACAACATCTTTCACTTCATCCTGGGTGTAAAATCCGCCGTAGCGTGTTGAGTCATTACCTGTACCCGGATAATGTCCGGTTATGGTGCCATCCCGGTAGCCGCCAATCTGGGTTAAACCCGGATATTTCTTTATCTCGATCCGCCAGCCCTGATCCTCCGTAAGGTGCCAGTGGAAATAATTCAGCTTATGAAGTGCAATATAATCGATGTATTTTTTAATAAATGAAACGGGGAACATATGCCTTCCAACATCCAGGTGCAGGCCGCGATATGAAAAGCGGGGTTCATCTTTTACCGAGACGGATGGTATGGCAAGCGAAGCAGCCTTCTCAACAGGCAAAAGCTGGATCAGTGTCTGAATCCCATAAAAAGTGCCCGCCGGAGATTCTCCCTCAATTGAAATCCCGCCGCTGTTTGAATTTAATGTATAAGCTTCACTTTCTGAATTGTTGTCTTTTGTGGATAATCTGATGCCGCCCCTGATATCTGACCGGCTTATTTTAAGACTGAAACCATAAAACTGCTTAAGGTATATATTCAAAAAATCAGCTGATTTAAGGTCTGAAAGCTGTGGGACATGCAGAACAGTATTTTGATCGAGCTTAAACGATCCCTTATTAATTTGTAATGAAACAGGCTTTGGAATAATCGATACCTGTTGAGCCAATGCATTATTTAAAAGAAAAACAAAGAACAGACAGAAGGAAAAATTTCTCATTTATTAAGGTTTTGTTATGGCTAAAAATAGTACTTAAAAAGTGGATCAGGTTTAAATGACCGGCAAAAATTTCATTTTTCTGAAGTATAGGTTTTTTTTACCCTGTCAATAACATCCAGTAAACCATCATTAAAGACATCCTGACCAAGATGCCAGTACATGATACCCCCCAATTTATTGTCAATCACATATTTTGTTTTCAGTTCAATTGAGCGTTTATCGTCATAAGTAAAATATTGCTTCTTAACAGGATTATATAAAAAAGGAGCCTTAGCTACATCATCCCAATGACTTACCCAGCCGCTATCAGCAGATAAAGAGATCGGCATATTTTTATACTGGATCGTGTTTTTAAATTTGGCCGGCTGGTAAAGTCCGTTATTAACATCTTCCACATTTTCAAAGACCTTTCCATAAAAAGCGGCGCCCAAAACTATTTTGTTAGCCGGAATGCCCAGATTAAGAAGGCTTTTAACTACCATATCGCCTGATCGCTCCTGCTCCGGACTTGAATATAAGTTTGTATGGTGCCCGGTGGTCATTGATCCGGCTCCAACCATATCATAGGTCATCAGATTTACATAATCTACCTTCTTCATCACCTTTTTCCATTGAACCGCTGAATCCAGGTATCTCTTGCTGGCACCCGCCGCAAAACTTAATTCATAATTTTTGCCCAGTTTGCGGATCTCATTCACCAGCTTCGTGAAATGCTTTTTATCCTCCGGTGTATATTTATGTCCCGGGAAACCCTTCACACCCGGATATTCCCAGTCGAGGTCTAATCCATCAACCTTGAAATAGTCATAAATATTCTTAATTGACTCCCGGAATCCTCTTCTTCCGGCTTTTGTTGCAAAGACATCTGAACATGTTTCGCAGCCTCCCCATCCGCCCAATGAAATAAGAACTTTCAGATCAGGGTTTTTATCCTTCAGGGAGACCATCTTTTGGATGGTGGCCGTATCCCTCGCAGTTCTGATCTTAAACTTATTGCCATCAAGCCTGCCAAAGCAAAAAATAATATGCGTCATTTTTTTCACATCAAAGCTGTCC
>CAYHRC010000442.1:0-2216 GCA_964358565.1 uncultured Sphingobacterium sp.
GTAAATAAGCGTCATTAAGCTTCCGTAAGCGACGTAATTTCCCCTCTTTTTTATTCGAGACAGAATTTAACATTTGAGGAACAAATACGGAACAAAAATACGCCAAACAAGGGTAATTATCCAAGGATTTGGACAAGCAAAGTGTTCATAACTTATTAACAATCAGTATTTTAATTGTCGTAGCCTGTCGTTACTATGCGTTGTTTTTCGGGCCTATTTCCCAATACAAAACTTACTAAATATCGTCTCCAGCAAATCCTCCGTTGTGACCTCCCCTGTGATCTCACCCAAATAAAATAAAGCCTGCTTGATATCCGCTGCCAGGAAATCGGAAGTAACCGGGTTGTCGATGTTTTCAAGTACACGGTTCAGCGCTTCTTCAGTTTTTTGGAGGGCTTCCAGGTGGCGGATGTTGGAGATGAGGACGTCGTCGGTGTTGATGGCGTGGAGGTTGATTTTATGTAGTATCTCTGACTTGAGGTCTTCTATTCCAATATTGTTCTTTGCTGAAATGTAGATGAGGTCTGAGGACTGAGGTCTGAGGTCTGAGGAGTCACGATCCGACTTCTGACTTCCGACATCCGACCTCCGACTTCCGTCTTCCGACTTCTGACTTCCGACATCAGGCGTTCCTAACAACCGACCACTAACAACTGACAACTCCTCCTCAAATTCCGGGCTAACTAAATCGCTCTTATTAACCACGGTCACGAAAGGAATATCCAGATCACTAAGATATTTGATCTGTACTGCAATCTCTTCCGCACTTTGCTCAGGATCAACAAGATAGATGATCAGTTTTGCCCGGCTGATCTTTTCGTGTGTGCGCTCCACTCCTTTTGCTTCAATGATATCCACTGTGTCGCGGATTCCGGCGGTATCGATAAAGCGGAAATTTATCCCGCCCAGGATCATTTCATCTTCGACGGTATCGCGGGTGGTTCCGGGAATTTCGGAAACGTTGGCGCGCTCTTCATTCAGTAAGGCGTTCAGCAGGGTTGATTTGCCCACATTGGGTTTACCTGCGATAACAACCGGCACCCCGTTCTTCATCACGTTTCCCTGTTCAAAGGACTGGATAAGGCGGTGCAGGATCCGGTTGATCTGGAAGATCAGGCCTTTCAGGTCCTCGCGGTTGGCAAATTCAACATCTTCTTCGCCGAAATCAAGCTCCAGCTCGATCATAGAGGCAAAATGGATCAGCTTCTCGCGCAGGTTCTGAAGTTCGCTTGAAAAGCCTCCCCGCATCTGCTGCATGGCAACCTGGTGCGAGGCTTTTGAATTGGAAGCGATCAGGTCGGCCACCGCCTCGGCCTGCGAAAGATCCAGCTGTCCGTTTAAAAAGGCACGCAGGGTAAATTCACCGGGATTGGCTGGTCTCGCACCCTTGCGGATCAGCAGTTTGATGATGCTTTCAATAATGAATGCGGAGCCATGGGTGGAGATCTCCACCACATTCTCGCGGGTATATGATTTCGGAGCAATAAAGAGGGAGACCAATACCTCATCGATGATCTGGGAACCGTCCTTAATGGTGCCGAAATGTATAGTATGCGAATGCTGTATGCTCAGATCCTTGCCTCCGAACACTTCGTTCACCAGGCTGATGGCATCCGGCCCCGAAAGACGGATCACTCCTATCGCCCCGATACCCGAAGGGGTTGCCAGGGCAATGATGGTATCGGAATTATACACAGGCCTGCCGGCGGGATCTTGAGACATGGATTACATAGAGATTTAAAACACAAATGTCGGCATTATCAATTCAGGATAAAAGAGATTTTACTACCTTGTAACCTGAAAGAAAAGCAGCATTTTATGCTGCTTTTATATAATTTTATAATCAAAAAATACATCATGAAAAAAAGAAACGCAACAGCCGTATGGCAGGGAACAGGTAAAGATGGCAAAGGAAATGTCAGCTCTCAAAGTGGAGCCCTTGTAAACATGCAATACTCATATAAAGCGAGGTTTGAAGAAGGTCCCGGAACCAATCCTGAAGAATTAATTGCTGCGGCCCATGCCGGATGTTTTTCAATGAAATTAGCCTTTAATATTGACGCTGCAGGGTTTACTGCAGAAGAGATTAAAACCAAATGCGAGATCGTACTGGATGAAGGCGTCATCACCGGTTCTCACTTAACTCTCATAGCAAAAGTGCCGGGCATCAGTCATGAAAAATTTGATGAAGCTGTTGCTGATGCCAAAGCGAACTG
>CAYHRC010000443.1:0-2215 GCA_964358565.1 uncultured Sphingobacterium sp.
ATTCTCTAATGAAACCTGCATGAGCTTGCCGCTCTCAAACTGAAATGAGAAAAGCCTGCCTGCGGTAGGCAGGCTCATGCAATCCCGCACATGCGGGACTTTAAAAAACAAACTATATACTGATGAAAAATATTACGGAACGATTAAAAATTCAACCATATGAATTCAGTAAATTATTTGATCCTGAAATTCGAAAATTTGTGCCAGAAGGCGTTTTGTTTTTCTTTTTTATTAAAAAAAATATCGTCCGAATTTCTCTCTTGTGCCTGTCAATTTTGCTCATTAGCAGTCTGACCCTGAATGCTCAAAACACATCCACGGAGAATAAGTCCTCCAAAGTATTCCGGGCGGGTGCAGCTACCAGCAATATCACTCCTAAAATAGGCACGTCAATCAATGGAAACATGAAAGATGTAACCATAAAACAAATTCATGATGAAACGCATGCCCGCTGTATAGTATTAGATGACGGCCAGACACGCCTGGCCATTGTAACCGTGGATCTTTGTATGATTTATAGGGAAGAACTGGATGCGGCCAAGCTCAGGGCACATGAAATAACCGGGATTCCCATTGAAAATATGATGATGTCGGCAATCCACACCCATTCAGGAGGAACTGCCTGTTCTGTATTCCAAAGTGATCCGGACAAAGAATACCTCAAATTTCTCACCGAACGGATTGCAGATGCGGTGATAAGGGCCAATAATAATCTTGCCCCGGCGCGTATCGGATGGGCTGTTGGTAATGAACCTACGCAGGTGTTTAACCGGCGCTGGAAAATGAAACCTGGAAAACCAATAATAAATCCATTTGGCAAAATAGACCTGGTAAAGATGAACCCTGGTGTTGGCAATCCGGATTTGTTAGAGCCGGCAGGCCCCACTGATCCGGAACTCCCCATCATTTCAGTTCAAACGCCGGAGGGACGTCCGGTTGCTCTTCTGGCTAATTACTCCCTGCATTATGTAGGTGGAACTGGCCCCGCTGAAGTATCAGCAGATTACTACGGTATGTTTGCTGAACGTATGAAACAATTACTGCAATCAGACGACAATCAGCATCCGCCTTTTGTTGCCATGATGTCCAATGGAACCAGTGGCAATATCAATAATGTCAATTTCGGAGGGAAGACACCTCCTGCCATGCCACCATATAGCCGCATGCAGCAGGTAGCCAACATCGTAGCCGCTGAAGCTTATAAAACCTATCAAAATATAAAGTACCAGGATTGGATTTCATTGAGCTCGGAACAAAAGGAGATTACCTTAGGGGTACGCCTCCCTGAAAAAGAAGAAATTGAACGGGCAAAAGGAATTATAGCCAAAGCAAAAGGCCCCGTGATGAATACAATGGAAGAAATTTATGCCCGTGAAACAATGCTGATGAACGAATTTCCCAAACAAGTACCCATAATTTTGCAGGCTTTCCGCCTGGGAGACCTGTCGATCGCGGCAGCACCTTGTGAAGTGTTTGTAGAAATCGGATTGAAGATCAAAAAAGAAAGTCCTTTTAAGCCTACTTTTATGATCTCACTGGCCAATGGTTACAATGGTTATTTGCCTACTCCGGAACATCATAAGTTGGGAGGCTATGAAACCTGGCGGGCACGTTCCAGCTACCTGGAAATTGATGCATCTGCCAAAATCACCGAAACCCTTTTCGATCTGTTACACAAACTTAAGAATGCACAACCGTAAAACCACGGCTGAAACAGGAACGGTTTCCAATACCTGTTATTACGGGATATTTATGAATAGATATCACTTCAATCGATACCGGCTTTTCGGCCTGTTATTACTGGTGTTTGCAATTACAGTAGCAGCCTGGCAAACTGACTCACGTTCTGTCCGTTTAAAGAAAGCATTGGATAGCTTTCAGATTGAGCCGGGAATGCGCATTGACCTGATTGCAGCTGAACCTTTGGTGGTGGATCCGGTCGCGCTTGCCTTTGATGAGAACCGGCAGATGTATGTTATCGAGGACCGCGGGTATCCGGATCCGGCTGAAGGAGGACTTCCAACGAAGCTTGGACGTGTTGCACTATTAAAAGATACAAATGGAGATGGAACTTACGATAAGCGAACTGAATTTGCAACAGGTTTAACTTATCCTAATGGTGTAATGCCATGGCGGGATGGTGTCTTCGTTACATGCTCACCTGACATTTTCTATCTTAAAGATACCGATGGTGATGGGATAGCAGATGTAAGGA
>CAYHRC010000444.1:0-2214 GCA_964358565.1 uncultured Sphingobacterium sp.
GATAAAAATGTCACCTTTATTACTGAATCTGTAAGCAACCTGGTTCATGTTGATGCCTTGAAAGACAGCGGAGCCAGTTTCACTGCCAGCCGCATTCTTAAAAACAAGGAATTCCTGTCATCAACCGATGCATGGTCAAGGCCGGTGAATCTTTATGTTGGACCTGATGGCGCGCTTTACGTAGTAGATTACTACCGGAAGGTGATCGAATCTCCTGAGTGGATGTCGGAACAGGCAATAAAAGCCGGAGGTCTCTACGACGGCTCAGATAAGGGGCGCATTTACAGGATCACAGCCAAAGATGGAAAGCCTGCCGACTGGACCAGGGGTCTTAAATTAGGTGATGCAAGTGCTGAAGAATTAGTAAAGGAACTCGCCAATAAAAATCTATGGTGGAGAATAAATGCCCAGCGTTTATTGGTAGATCGTGCAGATAAGAAAGCGGTTCCGGCTCTCACTAAAATGGCCGGAAGCTCCAGCTCTCCAATGGGTCGCCTTCATGCCTTATGGACTTTGGAAGGCATGGGAAGCCTCAAAGCTGAACTTATTGAACAATCTTTAAGGGATCATGAAGCAGGGATCCGGATGAACGCTATCAGGCTTGCTGAACTTCACTTATCCGCTTCACCTGCATTAGTAAATGCCCTCCTTCCCCTGCAAACTGATACAGACCCAAAGGTTAGATTTCAATTACTGCTTACATTGGGTTTTGTTAATACCAATGAATCCGCCAATGCCCGCAATAAACTTTTGTTTACTGATATTAATGACAAATGGGTTCAGGTCGCCGCTTTATCCGCTTCCTCTTCCCAAACCGCGCCTTTATTAAAAGTGGTGCTTAACAAATACCGCGATGATGTTCCCGCTTATGCCTCATTAGTGCAGCGATTAACACGAATGGTCGGCGTCAGTGGAACGCAGCAAACAATTGAGCAACTGATTCAAAAATCGACTTCTGCCGCTTCCGGAAAACAAACCTCGTGGCAAGCGCCCATGTTACAGGGCCTTGCTCAAGGATTGGAATCAAGAAAGTCAAAATCTCCCGAATCTGTTTCCGCATTTGACGGGCAACAAAGTTTACTGGTTAAAACCTTTTTTGAACATTCATCCCCTGAAGTTCGCCATGCTTCATTAGAGATGCTGAAAGTGATCGGATTAAAAGACGGGGCTCCGGCAAAAACAGCAATACAAAAATCAGTATTAATTGCAGCAGATCGTAAATTATCAGATGCTAAAAGAACCGAATCGATCAATTTTATCGCTCTTGCGGATCCTGCTCCCCATGCTTCTTTGCTGAAGAAATTAATTGTTCCCCAGGAACAACCTTCTGTACAGCTGGCAGCCCTGAAGGTACTAAGTAAAATACCTGATACCACTGTTAGTGAGTATGTCATACAGCAATGGTCAGTTCTTACGCCTGAAATACGCGAGGCGGCTATTGGTACTTTTCTGGGCAAGGATAACCAGGTGAGAATTGGTTTACTATTGAATGCCCTGGAAACAAATAAGATCCAACCGTCTAGTGTAAGTTTTGGCAGAAGTGTTCAGCTGATGCAAAATACCGATGAAAAGTTGCGTAACCGGGCAAGAACGCTATTTACCAAAAATGAAGAAGAAGGAAAAAAAGTCAACAAAGAGTATCAACAAGCTCTTGAACTTAAGGGTGATGCAACAAAAGGTAAGGCTGTCTACATGCAGAATTGTGCCATTTGTCACCAGATCAGGGGTGAAACGGGAGTGCAGCTGGGGCCCGATCTGGGCACTATTCATAACTGGCTACCCGAAGTTATCATGGCTAACATACTTGACCCTAATCTTTCCATATCGAGTGGTTATGATCTTTGGGATGTTGAGTTGAAAAATGGAGAATCGCTGCAGGGAATAATCTCAAGTGAAACATCTACCGCAATAACTTTAAGAAACAATGGTAAAGCTGAAAGAACGGTCAACCGTCAGGATGTTAAGTCATTAAAAAGCCTCAATACTTCTGCGATGCCTTCAGGATTGGAAAAACAGATAGACAAGCAGCAAATGGCACATCTGCTGGCTTATCTGCGGGATGTAAAATAATTTGCTCCTGGCATGAAGCCTGGTTTAATTCAAACAAAAAATTGAAAAAATGAATATTTCCAAAACACCGCGTTCAATAAACCTCAATGCTGACTGTTCCCATTTCCTTCAAGGCGTACAGATACTTTCTGCTTTTATGATATC
>CAYHRC010000445.1:0-2213 GCA_964358565.1 uncultured Sphingobacterium sp.
CTCCATGATATTTCTTTTTTATCAGATAAACCACGCCATAGCCGATAGCACAGACTGCACCTATACGGAATAATGTCAGGAAAAGCTTACCAGCTTCACCGCCAAATTCCATACCGAAGGCCATGCCATTGTTTTCAGTAAAGTGAATGATCGCCCAGTTTCCGAATATTTTGTACTCCTGGCCTAATGACATGTTCAATTTAATCCAGAACTTTAATATCTGGTCGGCTAGTAAAATTAAGAGGACAGCAAGGAAGGGCTTGTTGTAAGCTTTCATTTAGGCCTGTTTCAGTTTAGCTTCCATACTTAAAGTAGCGTGTGGCACAGCGCGCAAACGTTCTTTAGGAATTAATTTTCCTGTTTCTCTGCATATTCCGTAGGTCTTATTCTCGATCCGCACTAATGCACTCTCCAGGTTGTCAATGAATTTTTTCTGGCGCGCAGCAAGTTGATTTATAGATTCTTTTTCAAGAGTTGCTGATCCATCCTCAAGAGTTTTATAAGTCCCTGCGGTATCATCAGTTCCATTCATATTTGGATTGCTTAACGATTGTGTTAAGGCGGCTAATTCTTCTTTTGAACTACGTAGTTTCTCCAAGATAATGTCTTTAAATTCCTGCAATTCTGCATCTGAATATCTCGTTTTTTCGTTCTTCTCCATTTTCTATACTTTTTTTATTAAAATCATTAAATCATTGTCATCTATAACTGTTACTTCGCCTGCATCCAGATCATCCACAAAATCAAGGGATTCAGCCAGAATTTCGGCGCAAATATAAGATAAATTATTTTTCACAGCTTCAGTAATATAAGGGTGTGTTTTTACAAAGACAGTTATCCTGTCAGTAACTTCAAAACCCTGGTCTTTCCTCATATTCTGAATACGGTTGACTAATTCTCTTGAAATACCCTCCTTCTTAAGTTCTTCGGTTAATGTAACATCTAATGCAACAGTTAGTTTGCCCAGATTTGCTACCTGCCATCCGGGCACATCCTCGGCAACGATTTCAACATCATCAAGGAATATTGAATACCCGGTTCCGGGAATGATAAACTCACCCTCATTTTCAAAGCGGCTTATATCCGGCTGCGATAATGAACTCAGGGCTTCGGCCACAAGTTTCATATCCTTGCCAACTTTTGGGCCTAATGCCTTAAAGTTTGGTTTTATCTTTTTGCTGATTATTCCAGAAGTGTCTGTAATATACTCTATTTTTTTGATGTTTGTTTCAGAAAGTACCAGATCTTTTACCTTTTCAACCTTGACGCGGAAGGTTTTATCCATCACCGGGATAAGCGCTTTGCTCAAAGGCTGCCTGACATTAATGCCCACCTTTTTCCTCAGTGAAAGGATCAGGGATGAAATATCCTGGGCAAGAGCCATACGTTCTTCCAGTGACTTATCAACATGGGATGCATCATATACCGGGAAATCTGACAGGTGAACAGATATTGCCTGCTCTTTACCTGTAACTTTATTGAGGTCGATGAATAAGCGGTCGCTGAAAAACGGAGCTACCGGCGATATTAATTTGGCGATTGTGTTCAGGCAGGTATAGAGTGTCTGGTAAGCTGAGATCTTATCTTCAGTATATTCACCTTTCCAGAAACGGCGGCGGCATAAACGAACATACCAGTTGCTCAGATTTTCATCCACGAAGTTCTGTATGGCGCGTGTGGCACGGGTAGGCTCAAAATCAGCGTAATAATTATCAACTTCGAGGCTAAGAGAATTCAATAAAGAGATGATCCAGCGATCTATTTCAGGACGATGCTCAATATCTTCTTCTTTATAACTGAAACCATCAATATTGGCATATAAAGCAAAAAATGCATAGGTATTGTGCAGTGTTCCGAAAAACTTCCGGCGCACTTCATCAATTCCATCGGTATTGAATTTCAGGTTATCCCATGGGGATGCATTACTGATCATGTACCAGCGTGTTGAATCAGCGCCATACTGCTCAATAGTTTCGAAGGGATCGGCAGCATTACCCAAACGTTTTGACATCTTATTGCCGTTTTTATCCAGCACCAGTCCGTTTGAGACCACATTTTTGAACGCAACACTATCATTCAGCATCACTGCGATAGCATGGAGGGTAAAGAACCATCCGCGCGTCTGATCCACACCTTCGGCAATAAAATCAGCAGGATAAACAGCGCTACCAGCCTCGCCCCGGTCCTCTCCAGAGGAGAGGGAGTTATTGTTG
>CAYHRC010000446.1:0-2212 GCA_964358565.1 uncultured Sphingobacterium sp.
AAAATATTTTCTATCAAAAACCCTTTGATAATCTTGAAATGGGCTTTACAGAATTGAGATATTAATTACTTTTAACCACGGAAAATATTTCATTTCCTACGGGGTTATCTGGCAACCATGATTGTTCCCGGAGACCGGATAAAGGTCACTTCCCCCGTTTTCTCCAGGCCGAGATCCCGGACTAATATTTCGAGATTCAAAAGGGAATTTTCTCTGAGGGAATTCATTTCCAAAGACTCGTTTTCTTTTTTCAGCTCAGCCATCTTAAACCGAAGGTTCTGGGACTGGTAAGTCTTAGCAACGAATTGGTTGTTTTGCCAGAGGCAGAGCGAGGTTAGGAAAACTATGAAAATCAATTCCAGGCCAAGAATTAAATTCTGATTAAGCCTGGGAAAAACGAAAGGCATCTTTGTTAATCGGTACGGGAAAGCTAGGCTAGTCATAGTTTTTTTGCCGCTCTGAGTCTGGCTGATCTCGAGCGGGGGTTTTCTTTTAATTCTTTGTCGCCGGCGACCACCGGCTTTTTGGTTAAGATTTTGATTAATCCTTGTTCTTCTTTGGTTCTGAAAAAGTTTTTGACCAGGCGGTCTTCGAGAGAGTTGAAGGAAATGACCAGAATTCTCCCCTCTTTCTCGAGAATGTCCAGGGTCTGCGGCAGAGTTTCTTTAAGGTTTTCCAGTTCTTGGTTGACAACGATCCTTAGAGCCAGGAAAGTCCTGGTGGCCGGATTTATTCTTCCCTTTTCGTAATTTGGAGGGACGGCTTTCTTAACGATCTCGGCCAGCTGTTTGGCGCTCTCGATTGGTTTTGCCCTTCTGGCGAGGCAAATTCTTTCAGCAATTCTTTTTGCGAATCTTTCCTGGCCGCAGTCTCGGAAAATCCTTTCCAGTTCCTCTTTCGGCCAGCAGTTTATGATTTTTCCAGCAGTCAGGTCGTTTTCCAGATCGCCAAGTTTCATTATCAGGGGTTCGTCTTTGAGGAAGGAAAATCCTTTATTCGATTCTTCCAAGTGCCAGCTGGAAATTCCCAGGTCTAGCAGGACGCCCGAGATCCCATTGAATTTCTGCTCATTAACGATCTTTTTTAAATTGACAAAGTTATCGCAGACGGTGATTAGACGGTTTTTGTATCTGGTATTTAGTATCTTGTATTTAGTATTCGTTAGAATTTCTTGGTCTAATTCTATGCCGAGCAATTTTCCTTTTGGGGCGGTCTTTTCCAGAATTGCTTTCGCGTGGCCGCCTTCTCCCAGAGTACAGTCGATAAAGTTTTGGTTTTCTTTTGGGCCAAGATAATCGATAACCTCTTTTAAAAGGACAGGGAGGTGCATTCTATTTATTTCGTTAGAAACAAACTTGTTTATATTCCCAACTCTTTGTTTTCGTATAGTCTTTCGGCGATTTCCTCGCTGGCAACTTCGGTCTTGTCCCGGTATTCCTGCCATTTTATTTCATCCCAGATTTCAATGTGATTATTGACGCCGGCGACGACTACTTTCCGGTTTAGGCCGGCATATTTTTTGAGAAAGTCGGGTACTAAGACTCTACCCAGGTTGTCTAAATTAACTTCCATGGCCCCGGTTAAAAAAAATCTGGCAAAGCTTCTTGAATCAGAGCCGGCCAGAGGCAGTTTTGAGATTTTTTCCACCATCACTTCCCACTCTTTGGCAGTGAACAGATACAAACATTTGTCCAAGCCTCTAGTGATCACGCCTTTGGCGCCCAAAAATGAACGCATTTTTGCGGGAATAGCCAAACGTTTTTTCTCGTCAATTGAATATGTATATTCGCCAGTAAATATGGTCATCGAGTTTGAGTTATCCCCTGTTTTGGGTACTTTTCCCACACTTATCCACAATTGTCCCCGCTGAGTCCACTATAGCCCACCCAGACACCACCGTCAACCAGAAGAAATAGCGGTTTTCCCCACAGT
The DNA here is from genome assembly GCA_964358565.1 of uncultured Sphingobacterium sp. Taxonomy (GTDB): domain Bacteria; phylum Bacteroidota; class Bacteroidia; order Sphingobacteriales; family Sphingobacteriaceae; genus Daejeonella. Next base: position 1,933 of record CAYHRC010000446.1, read on the forward strand.
TTTTCCACAGGGTAGTAGAACAAGTTCACTACCCTGCTTCGCAGAGTAATATATTAAAAAGTAAAAAAACCGCCTTTTCGGCGGCTATTTTCAAAGATTAAGAAGTAAGGTGTGGTTCAGCTACGATCGTAGCTGAAAGCGATATTAACGAATCTTCTTACAGTAAGTTTAATTTGAAATCCGGGACAACGATCTCGATCCGGCTGCCTCTTTTCAGCTGGCCAGACAGCAAGGCGGAGGCGAGAATGTTCTCGATTCTGTCCTGAATAACTCTTCGCAT
>CAYHRC010000447.1:0-2210 GCA_964358565.1 uncultured Sphingobacterium sp.
CTTTCACTCCGGTAGTCTGACCAATGTTAGGAGAAAGATCACGTTTACCGTAAACCTCACCTTTCATGATCCATACTTTAACACCTATTTTTCCATAAGTGGTTAAAGCTTCTGATAAAGCATAATCAATATCAGCACGGAATGTATGCAATGGAACACGTCCATCTTTATATTGCTCGGTACGCGCCATCTCGGCACCACCTAAACGACCTGAACACATAATCTTGATACCTTCAGCTCCCATACGCATGGTTGATGCGATTGAAGTTTTCATGGCACGACGGAAAGAGATACGGGCTTCTAACTGCTTGGCAATCCCCTCGCCTACTAATTGTGCGTCTAATTCCGGACGTTTGATCTCGAAAATATTGATCTGAACGTCTTTCTTAGTCAGTTTTTTTAACTCTTCTTTGATCTTATCAACTTCCTGACCACCTTTTCCGATCACAATACCCGGACGGGCAGTGTGGATAGTGATGGTGATACGTTTCAAAGTACGCTCGATAACCACTTTGGAAATTCCGCCTTTTGATATACGTGCTGCCAGGTATTTTCTGATCTTTTCGTCCTCAACTAATTTCTCAGAGTAATCGTTTCCACCGAACCAATTAGAATCCCAACCTTTGATGATCCCTAATCTGTTACCTATTGGATGTGCTTTTTGTCCCATTTCTCCTTACTTAGTATTTGGTTCAATATTTTTACTATCAACTATCAGTGTTACGTGGTTAGAACGCTTGCGTATTCTATGTCCGCGACCCTGAGGAGCTGGTCTTAATCTCTTTAACTGACGTCCGCCATCAACCATAATTGTTTTCACAAACAACTCGTTATCTTCCGGGCGCTGTCCTTCGTTTTTCGATTCCCAATTTTTGATGGCAGATAATAAAAGTTTTTCAACCCGTATTGCTGCTTCCTTATTGGTAAACTTCAAAATATATAAGGCTTTCTCCACTCGCTCACCTCTGATCAGATCAACAACCAATCTCATCTTACGTGGTGAGGTAGGGCAATTATTTAATTTTGCTATTGCTTCCATTGTTATTTCTTCTTATCAGAGTGACCTCTGAATGTTCTCGTTGGAGAAAATTCACCAAGCTTATGTCCAACCATGTTTTCAGTTACATACACAGGAATAAACTTATTCCCGTTGTGCACTGCAAATGTATGGCCTACGAAATCCGGAGAGATCATTGACCTGCGCGACCATGTTTTGATCACTGATTTTTTGTTACCCTCATTCATCGTAGTTACTTTCTTCACTACGTTATGATCTATATAGGGTCCTTTTTTTATTGAACGAGCCATTATTTCTTCCTTCTCTCTATGATGTAACGATCAGACGATTTCTTTTTATCGCGGGTTTTAAATCCTTTAGATAATAAACCTTTTCTTGAGCGTGGATGACCACCTGATGATCTTCCTTCACCACCACCCATAGGGTGATCGACAGGGTTCATCGCCACACCACGAACTCTCGGACGACGTCCCAACCAACGCTTTCTACCTGCTTTACCTAACACTTCGTTAGCTTTTTCGGAGTTTGAAACAGTTCCGATAGTTGCTATACAAGTTGCCAGGATCATGCGGGTTTCGCCTGAAGGCATTTTAATGATCGCATATTTACCATCGCGTGCTGAAAGCTGGGCATAAGTACCTGCACTGCGTGCAATGATAGCACCCTGTCCCGGGTTCAGTTCGATGTTGTGAATAATAGATCCCAGTGGAATGTTCTTTAAAGGTAAAGCATTTCCAACCTCAGGAGCCGAAGCCTCACCTGAAACGATCTTCATTCCAACTTTTAAGCCTTCCGGAGCAATGATGTAACGTTTCTCACCATCGGCATAATTTACCAGGGCGATACGTGCACTACGATTCGGATCGTACTCTATTGTGGCAACAGTTGCGGGGATATCGTTTTTATCGCGTTTAAAATCAATCAATCGGTATGACTTTTTATGTCCCCCACCGAGATAACGCATAGTCATTTTACCGGAATTATTTCTACCACCGGATTTCTTGATGGAAGTAACCAACGACTTTTCAGGAACGTTAGTTGTTACATCAGAGAAAACTCCTCCTACTCTGAAACGAGTACCCGGGGTAACCGGTTTAAATCTTCTTACTGCCATGTCTTAATTAAATAATGCTGTAAAAGTCAATAGTTTCACCATCCTTAAGCGTTACTATTGCTTTTTTGTATTTCGGAG
>CAYHRC010000448.1:0-2204 GCA_964358565.1 uncultured Sphingobacterium sp.
CTAACTGGCAGTTCACTGGGAATATATGATCGCTGCTTTTTTGAAATTTTAAGATCTTTCATTAGAGAATTCTATATAACTTATTTATTTACTTTTTGTTAAGGTGGACAACCACCTTTTCTGATTAATTTGTTTTTTAAGTCCCGCATGTGCGGGATTGCATGAGCTTTTCTCATTTCAGTTTGCCTGCCTGCGGTAGGCAGGTGAGCGTCAAGCTCATGCAGGTTTCATATTATAGTTGATTTCTTAGATAAGCATCCAGCATAAAGAAAACGGCGAAAACGACGGATGCTATACCATTGGTTGTAAAAAATGCACGGTCTACCTTCGACAGGTCATCAGGCTTGACCAGCTGATGCTGATAAAGGAGCAAAAGGATGAAAAAGAAGATCCCCGCAAGGTAAAACCAGCTCAGGCCTGAGAGAAGATAGGGCAATGCTATAAAGACTACGGCCAATATATGCAATAAGGCAGCTACCCGTAAGGCTTTTTTCTTGCCGAGCCATGCAGGTATAGAATTTAAATTATTCTGACGATCAAACTCTTCATCCTGCAGGGCATAGATTATGTCAAAACCGCTTACCCAGAATAACACAGCCAGTGAAAAATAGACTGGAAGTATTGCAAATTCTCCTGTTACCACTAAATAAGCTCCGATGGGTGCTAATGCTAGTCCCAGACCTAAGATCAAATGACAAAGGGGAGTGAAGCGCTTTGTATAGCTGTATCCTAAAACAACAGCAAGTGCAATAGGAGAGAGGGCAAAACACAAATTGTTGATCAGTAAGGTTGTAAAAACAAAGAGAACACAATTAATTATAGTGAATAAAAGTGCCTCTTTTGATGAGATTTTGCCTGATGGAATATCCCTGACAATCGTTCTCGGGTTTTGAGCATCAATTTCACGATCTAAATAGCGGTTGTAAGCCATGGCGGCATTCCTGGCGAATACCATACACAAGACCATCAGCAGAAGTTTTATCCAGTTAAACTCATGTTCTGTTGTCCTGACCGCCAGAAAAAAACCGATAAATGCGAAGGGCATTGCAAAAAGGGTATGTGCAAATAATACGAGGGAAAAATATTTTTTCATGTACGGTTCTTGTGGCTGGTCAGCAATTGTTAAAATGAATTGAGGCCTTCTCTCAATAAAATACCCTTATCGTGTAAATGTTTTATTTAAATCATTAATAAAATGAAGTATTTCATCACGGCCCTCCTGAGTTTCTGCAGAAGTAATATAATGTTGTGGCACCTCTTCAAAGATCTCCAATAAGGCTTTTCTGAACTTAGCTACGTTCTGATCTGTTTTTACCGCCGATTGTTTATCTGCCTTGGTAAATATGAGCTGGAAAGGCAGTCCGTTTTCACCAAGCCATGAGCAGAATTCAATATCGATCTTCTGTGGTTCAAGCCGGCTGTCAATCAGAACAAAAACACATTGCAGGTTTTCACGATTACGCAGATAAAAACTGATGAATTTTTGCCAGTCGGTGCGATTACTTTTGGAGGTTTTTGCATAACCATATCCGGGAAGATCCACCAATTGCCAGTTCTCATTGATAAGAAAGTGATTGATCAGCTGCGTTTTACCGGGTGTTTGGGATGTTTTTGCGAGTCCTTTCTTCTGGACGAGCATATTGATCAGAGATGATTTACCTACGTTAGAACGGCCAATAAAGGCATATTCAGGTAATACCGGAGGAGGCAATTTATCGGTCCTGGTATTACTGCATTGAAATTCTGCGCTTTTAATGATCATTTGACAAAGGTAGAATATTGACCGCAATCTTTATAGCTTGTGATTTTAATACTATCGGAGCAGCGTCATATTCTTTCTTCAGAATATTTCCCGGCTCTGATACCTCTGTTACATTCCTTATTCCATTATATTTGCAGACATATGTCAAAATCAGTAAGGCCTTACCAGGATTCGAATGCATCGAAAAAAGAACAGGTTGCCAGCATGTTTAATAACATTTCAGGAACCTACGATTTCCTGAATCACTTCCTGTCTCTGGGTATAGATGTGATCTGGAGAAAACAAGCCATAAGAGAATTACTTCCTGACAGACCCCAATACATCCTCGATGTAGCAACCGGTACCGGTGATTTTGCATTTGAGGCAATTAAAATTTTAAAGCCTGAGAAAGTCATTGGTGTTGATATTTCAGAAGGGATGCTTGCCATTGCAAAGGAAAAGA
>CAYHRC010000449.1:0-2199 GCA_964358565.1 uncultured Sphingobacterium sp.
CCGGGCACCCTCTTTGTTCAGCATAGCAGATTTAATATCCTGATCTATATTTTCTTGGAGAGACATTTTATGATTGGTTTTTAATTACCTGTTGTATCCGCAAAACTACACATTCCTGACTGGTTGAACTCAGGAATTATAATATTCAATTCCTTAGAACGTCAGAATTTAAATACAAGGCACTACTCTTTAAGTATATGAGATGTATTAGCCTGGGCAGTAGGCATGATTACAAGTTCATTAATGTTCACATGTGGAGGCCGGGAAACCACAAACCAGATAGTTTCTGCTATATCCTGTGCAAGCAAAGGTTCGTAACCTTCATAAACTTTCTTTGCCCTTTCTTTGTCACCTTTAAACCTCACTTCAGAGAATTCGGTTTCTACAGCGCCAGGGTGGATCGCGGTAACACGGATCTTATGTTTTAGCAAATCGATCCTCATCGCCATATTCAGGGAATCAACGGCAAACTTGGTTGCACAATAAACATTTCCGTTTAAATAAGTTTCTTTACCTGCAATTGATCCCATATTGATGATATGGCCCGGGCCATATTTTATCATCCAGTTAGACACAATTTTAGTGACATATAACAGCCCCTTAACATTGGTGTCGATCATCACATCCCAGTCTGTGGTGTTTCCCATATTGATAGGGTCGATACCTTGCGATAAACCGGCATTATTTATAAGAACATCAACTTTTTTCCAATCTTCAGATAAGGTTTCAAGTTTATCCACCTCCTCTTTATTTCGAACATCAATAGTCAGGATGTTTACCCGGATACCAAATTCAGAAACTAATTGTTCTGCGAGTGTATCCAATCTTTCAGCTCTGCGGGCCACAAGGATAAGGTCGTAATTTTGCTGAGCAAACACGCGGGCGCATGCTTCTCCGATTCCGGCAGTAGCACCGGTTATTAAGGCTATCTTAGACATAGTTAAATTAAAATCCGAAATTAATAATTTCTATCGAATTTTCAACGCTGGCGGGGTTTTTAAACCCTGTCTTATTCAAAATACAGGCTGAATTGAAAGTTCCGGATAAAGAGTTTATCAATTGGAGCTGTATATGGATTTTCAGTCCGGTCAGTATCATTAAGCACACTTCTCATAGATTGGGCGAACTTGATCTCCGGAGAGAGTTTAAAGAATTCAAAATACAGGTCCAGACCAATGCCTGCTTCATACCACAGCGTATTTTTAGAGTTTTTTAAGTATTTGGCTTCAGGAGCTAAAGCGATATCGTCTGTTTTCTTTTTTGATCCAACATCAAGCGAATACTTAGCCCCACCTATAAGGTAAGCCCTGAAGTTCTTTTGGCGGTCTGATTTCAATTTAAATCCCACCGGCAGGTCCACGAGGGTAGACTGCACCTTTTTATCAACGGAGTATGATGTATTCTCGTACTCATAGCTGACGATTCTGTCAGCAAAAACGAGTCCGGGAGTAAAACGCAAATTAGCTTGTTTGCCTAGTCGGAGATCGGAAACAAAGCCCAGTCCAAACCCTGGTGATACGGGAGAACTCAGGCTTCGCAGCTTACTGTTGATCATTGGTAAGCCGTTATAAGGATCCTTAAAAGGCCCCATCCAGTCAGCAGTCTTTAATATTTTAAATTCTGATGCCACATACTGAAATGTGAAACCGAAATGTAAAGGCTCACTATCTACACCGCCGCCCCAACTTTGCTGACCAAATGAATTATAAATGGAACCAATGCAAATTACGGCAGACAGGCAGATACGTTTCGTCATTTTATACCAGTATAAATGGAACAAATCCCAAACGTCAGAGAACGGGATTTGGTATTTTTAAAGCCCACTTTTTGCATTAAAGCATTAAAACTTTCTCCGTCCGGAAATGAAGCAACAGATTCAGGCAGGTATGTATAGGCACTGCTATCCTTAGAAAATATTTTACCTATGCCTGGTGTGATGTATTGAAAATAAAAGTTATAAAGCTGCTTGACAGGGAATACTTTCGGCTTTGAAAATTCCAGGATGAGCACCTTTCCGCCGGGCTTTAATACCCGCAGCATGTCTGTCAGGCCCTTTTCCAGATCTTCAAAATTGCGTACTCCAAAGGCTACGCTTACCGCATCAAAAGTATCATTGCTGAACAATAATTTTTCTGAGTCGCCTGAACGTATCTCAAAAATATCCTGCATATTCCTTTTAACGATCTTTTCCTTTGCAAT
>CAYHRC010000450.1:0-2195 GCA_964358565.1 uncultured Sphingobacterium sp.
TGTACATTCATATAATGTTTGCCAAGTAAATAGTTCCAGTATTTCTGATCTTCAGGGTCAATGCCTTAAATGATCATTGATTTCCATGGCGTGGTATAAACCTGGCCGATTTTTGTTTTAAGACAAATGGCACAAACATCTTTAAGAAATTCTACAGGGAAAAGCTCATCACGGCGGTAAATACCCAGCCAGAGCTTCTGACCATATCTGTTAATCCCTTCATAGTAAGGTAAGTTAAAGGAGGGCAGTTGCAGTTCCTCGATGATAGGCTGGTAAAAAAAATCTTGTCCCAATTCTACTTTTTTCTGCAAAAATTGCCCGTTTGCATGTGTTTTATCATAAAACAAGTGCTGATCCTGACGGATCACTTCTTCTACTTTTTTTGTAATTGACGAGATATCACCGGTGTAAACGAGCCCTTTCCACTGGTAGTTTATAGTTGTTTTAGGAAAACGAATGTATAAAAACCAATAATTAGGAATATTGCTGCTAATAAAATTAACATTTCCCGTAAAAAAAGGAACCAGGATTTGGGTATGGTCTACAATATTTATTTTCAGTTCCGGCCTGAAGTCAAAAGAATCTAAAACATCCGCATAAACATCTTCTGTAAGCCAGTTTAAACCATTAAAAAGTTCATGCGTAAAATACGAGCTTACCATGTTTGGATGCTCATCCAGATCTGTTTCGTAAAATATATTCCCTTCTTTCAGGAAAAGAGTAAGGTCGTTTAACCGGGCACCAGCAACAGGCAGATACATGTGCTGCCTATTACTCATCTGAATTTCTTTTACCTGGGCAGCCTCACAGGCTTTAATTATGGTGCGCAGATCTCCTGAAGATACAATACCCCCTGGAAGGTTGATTTTAACAACATGTCTTTGCTTTGCCATGTTTAAAGTGCTAATTCTACCTGATTTATCTTTTCATCCAACAAGCGCTGAATTTCAGTACGGCAGGACCCGCAGCCTGTTCCTGCACCTGTAATTGTAACAATTCCCTTTAAAGTATGGCAGCCTTGCCTGATCTGGTTTTCAATATTACCGGCACCTACATTATTACAACTGCAAACCAGTTTACCTATAGCCGGTTCGGTTTTTCTTCCACTCCTTAAGAGATCAAGACGCTTATCACTCAACTCTGTTTTGTTGGCTATTAAATCTTTAAACTCCTGGAACTCTGTTTTATCTCCTATAAGAATTGCACCTACCAGTTTATCTTCATGAATAATGCACTTCTTGTAATACCTTTTAGCCAGGTCAATAAATACAATCTCTTCATAATTTATAGTGTCAGGGCTTTCAGGTATACCCATACTGCAAAGATCAAAACCATGCACTTTTATGATGTTCATAAGCAGGCTTCCTTTGTAAAAGCTGGCAATATCTCCATTAAGATATCCTGCCAGAACTGCGGCCTGCTGTTCAGCCGCAGCCGTAATGCCAAAAAGCATCCCGTTAAATTCTGCTATTTCACCTATTGCAAATACATCAGGATCACTTGTTTGTAACCTTTCATCCACTATCACACCTCGCTTGCACTCCAGGCCACAGTCTTGGGCAAGCTCTGTATTTGGAATAGTACCTATAGCGAAAACCACCGCATCACAATTTATAGTTCTGCCGCTATTCAGCCTTACACCCCTAACCCTGGTGTGCCCCTTGATCAGTTGTACCTCATCATTATAATAGATATCACAGCCCTGATCAATCATTTCCTCATGCAGTAACTGACTTCCAAGAGGATCCAGCTGTCTGTCCAGAAGACGGGAGATACGTTGTATGATGGTTACCTTAAACTCGCCTTCACCAAGTGAAGCTGCCAGTTCTAGTCCTAAAAGTCCGCCACCCACTATAACCACCTGTCCGCCTTGAGGTAAATATGATTTAAAATTATCCGCATCGGTCCGGTTTCTCATCGTAAAAATGCCGGAAATATCCGGAACATTTTTAGGTTTGGCAGCCCTGCTTCCGGTAGCCAGTACCAGAATATCATAAGGGCTGATATTTCCCTGGGAATCTGTTACTGTTTTATTTATACGATCTATCTTTTCTATGCTTATACCTTTTTTCAGACTGATGAGAAAATCATTTTCCTCACTTTCTTTCATTTTGATCAGTTGGTCCCAGCTTTGAACCCCGGAAATATAATCGGGTAACATCACCCGGTTATAAAACGGAAAATCCTCTTTACTG
>CAYHRC010000451.1:0-2192 GCA_964358565.1 uncultured Sphingobacterium sp.
TACTTGTTATATAAAACAGTGAGGATGAATAAAATGATTGATAATCCTTCAATGATGAGAAAATAACCTGAAAGTCCTTCTCTATAAAGTACCAAAATGAGTGAAGTGAAAGTCAGCGCCGATCCCGTATCCGGCTGCAAGAGAATAAGGGCCGTTGGTATCAGAATAATAAAGGCTGCTATGAGTTGCGCACGAAGATCCTGCACCTTGATAGTGCTTGAACCGAGGTATCTGGCAAGTAATAAACAGGTTGTGAATTTAGCAAACTCCGAAGGCTGCAGCCTGAAGCTGCCTATCGGGATCCATGCCTGATTACCGCCAACATTCCGGCCTATGATCAGGACAAGGACTAATAATATTAATGTCAGTCCGTAGAAAATGGGAGAAAATGTATTAAAGAATTTACTATCCAGAATTAGTATCGTAAATCCGATAATGACAGCAGAAATTATGAAAATGAGCTGCTTGCCATAATTCGTATCAAGGTCAATGATACTTGGATGCCCGGGGTCATAAACTGCAGCATGGATATTAAACCAGCCAAAAATACACAGGACAAGATAGGTTAGTATTACAAACCAATCCACATTGAAAAAAAGACTGCGCTGATTATTCATTTTTTTGATGTGCCCTGTGTTTTTAAAACTTCGTTCAAGGAGATATTTTTTATACTATCTGGTGTGCTTTTTTTTCCTGGTTTAGGTTTTAATGAAGCGCCTGGCAGCAGGTTGGCTTCCACTAAGCGATCCTTAAAGTATTTTGGCCGGCTGATGGAACCGGTCAGGTATTTTTCGACAATCAGGCTTGCTATAGGTGCAGACCATGTCGCTCCAAACCCTGCATTTTCCACAACTACCGCAATAGCTATTTTAGGATTTTCCCTTGGAGCGAAGGCTACGAATACGGAGTGATCCTTGCCGTGGGGGTTTTGTACTGTTCCGGTTTTACCACACATTTCAATTCCAGGAATCATTGAATAATATGCTGTTCCATCTGGTTGATTAACTACCCCACTCATCCCCTGGATAACAGGCTCAAAATATTTTGCATCAATCCCTGCATCATTTTTCTTAAGAAATTCGTCCTTAATTACTTTTTTCTCACCAATAGCTTTGATCAGGTGAGGTTTATAAAAAAAGCCCCTATTGGCGACGATTGCCATTACATTCGCCATTTGCAAAGGTGTTATTCCCAGCTCACCCTGGCCGATAGATAAAGAGTTAGTAAAGGCTGAACCCCATTTATCACTTCCCCAGCGTTTGGTATACATTTCATCCGTAGGCAGGAGGCCTTTGCGTTCTCCGGGAAGATCTATTCCCAGCGGGCTGCCAATTCCGAATGCAGATACTGCAGTTCGCCATCTTTTAAAGGCATTCACCGGCCGCATTCCTGAATGATCGATCATCCTGTTATAAGTATAACCATAATAAGTGTTGCATGATTCCTTTATGGATGCTTCAAGGTCAACAGAACCATGGATGTGGGTACATCGCATATAGCCGCGCCTTCCAAAACTGTATCCACCGGGACAATAGAAAAATGTATGTTCATTAATTAGGCCGAACTGCTGTGCGACCAAAGCATTAACAACTTTAAAAATAGAACCGGGAGGGTATTCTGCCTGGATTGGGCGGACGAACATGGGCTTATACACATTATGGAGTAAAGCCATATAATTATTGCCACGCTGCCGGCCGACCATTAAATTGGGATCATATCCAGGACTGCTAACAAAGGCTAAAATCTCTCCCGTGGAAGGCTCAATTGCAACGATACTTCCGATCTTATTTTTCATAAGGTGCTCACCCAATTTTTGAAGCTCCTTATCGAGCGATGATATCATATGTTCACCCGATACAGCCAGGGTATCATATTTACCATCAGCATAATGCCCTTTTGGCCGGTTGAGTGCATCTACCATGAGGTTTTGAACCCCGCGCTGGCCGCGTAATAACTCTTCATATGACTTCTCAACACCTGTTATTCCGTGATAATCCCCCTGGTTGTAAAAACCATTTGAGTTTTCTATAACTTTTTGATTTACCTCACCAATATAGCCCAAAAAATGAGCTGCTATACTGTCAGGATATCTGCGCACCGTACGATTTTGAACGAAAAATCCGGGAAAATCTGAAAGTTTTTCCTGAAAGGATGCATAGACCTGTACAGATAGTTGTTTTTCAAATATGGAT
>CAYHRC010000452.1:0-2185 GCA_964358565.1 uncultured Sphingobacterium sp.
ATTTGGCATCCTGCTGCGGGTTATAAACCAGTTCTTTCTCTTTATTTAAATGTCCAACAACATGTAATTCTGATGTAGTTTCTTTCGCATCTGTAAATGATCCGTAAGTACTTGAATCAGCATAGGTACTTATAATGGCGCCAATTGCTAATGCAATTATGATTATGCCGGCTATGGAACTTTTCTTCATGGTGATATTGCTTTAACTTATTGAAATCATGCAGCTACAAAAGTACGAAATAGTACAGTTTTGACGTAAATATAACAACATTGTTTCCATATTAGAATGATTCTAAACAAAAAAAGCGACCTTTTGACAAAGATCACTTTTTTAATTGATGACACCACGGTATCATTAAGGCCAGATTCCCATATTCATATAAGATACGGCAACCTTATCGATGGAGCTTACAAAAGCGGCTGTTCTCAGACCATCGATCTTAGGATTGAGCATTTGTATCTCACGGATCTCATGGTATGAGCGGATCATGGTATCTTCAAGACCTGAATTAACCAGCTCAAGTTCCGAGGCTCCTTTAACAATCATGCTCCTTTGTGTAGGGTCAAGAGTAACACCAGTTGATTTTTCAACCATATTAACCAAATTCAGATTGGCATTCTCTTCATAACGTTTGTCCATCCGTCCAAATGCCACGTGAGAAAGGTTTTTCAACCACTCAAAATAGGAAACGGTCACGCCGCCTGCGTTACAATACATATCCGGGATAAGGATACAGCCTCTTTCAATCAGTACTGCAGCCGCTGCCGGAGTTGTAGGTCCGTTTGCCGCCTCAGCTATAATTTTAGCTTTAATATTAGCAACATTTTTTTCAGTTATCTGGTTTTCCAGTGCTGCAGGAACTAAAATATCGCAATCCTGCTCAAGTCCTTCAGCAGAGTTTTTAAACTCTTTTTGAGATTTAGCGAAGTTGAGTATAGATCCTGTTGATTTCCGGTGATTGAATACTTCGTCAAGGTCAAGTCCGTTAGAATTATAAATGGCACCTTCGAATTCACAGATCCCAACTATGGTAGCTCCCATCTCGGTCAGAAACTTCACAGTATGATACCCTACATTTCCAAGTCCCTGTACTATTACCCTTTTTCCTGATAAACCTGGCTCAAAACCCAGCTTTTTCATATCCTCTACAACGCTCACACATTCGCGTATTGCAATAGCAACCCCGCGGCCAGTAGCTTCCCTGCGGCCGGCAATACCAGATAAAGCAATTGGTTTTCCGGTAACACAACCCAATGCATCCAGCTGACCTGGATTCATAGTTTGATAAGTATCAGCGATCCAGCTCATCTCACGTTCACCAGTTCCATAGTCAGGTGCAGGAACATCAATTCCGGGGCCGATAAAGTTTTTCTTAATTAATTCAACTGTATAACGTCGGGTGATAGTCTCAAGCTCAGCAAGAGTATAATTTTTAGAATTGATTTTTATCCCGCCTTTAGCGCCTCCAAAAGGCACATTCACAATAGCACATTTGTAGGTCATGAGGGCGGCAAGAGCCATTACTTCATCCTCATTAACCATTTCGCTGTAGCGGATACCACCCTTGGTTGGCGATTTATGGTGCGAATGTTCTACCCTCCATGCATCAATAACTTCAAAGCCGTTTCCCCTGCGGATTGGAAACCGAAAACGATATACACTGTTACAAGATCTGATCTGATCAAGCAATCCTTCAGGATGCGAAGTAAATTGTGCTGCATGATCAAAAAACTGGCAAACGTCACCAAAAAAAGAGGTTTCGGAGTGCGCTGCGTCTATAGACTTAGCCATAACTTAAGAATAATTGGTTGTTAATAATTGGTTTTCAGACGCAAAGTTGATAGAAATAATTGATACTAAAAATCAAAATTACTTAGTGTATCAAATACATCATTATCCCAATTTGAAAAAGCACTGTTTAAAGAATTTAAAGCAAGCTTTTTAATCTTTCTTTTTCTCTAATTTTTTTAATCTATTGTCAATCGAGAACAAATAGAATGCCAGTCCAATGAATATTACGGTAATCACCATGACCACCACATATATCTTTCCGGAGCTTCTGAGGCCTGAAGCCATTTCAACTTCATTGGGAGTCTGAGCAATACTTAGGAGAGTAAAGAACAGGAGCAAGCTAAATGTCAGGAGGAATCTTTTCATATTAAAAAGTATGATGTTTATTTTCAA
>CAYHRC010000453.1:0-2184 GCA_964358565.1 uncultured Sphingobacterium sp.
GCAAAATAGCGATGGTAGCAAAAAATATTGATGCATCTCAAGCAACTCAGGTAGTTGATGCTAAAGGCCTTTATGTTACGCCAGGTCTTATTGATCTTCATGTTCACTTTTTCTGGGGACATGATGGTTCTGGATATATGAATGCACCTGCGGGTTTGCCTGCTGATGGATTTACCTTTCCTGCCGGAGTGACCACAGTTGTAGATGCAGGCAGCCCGGGATGGGAATCATTTGAACTATACAAAAAACAAACTATAGATGCTTCACAAACCAGGGTACTTGCTATGCTTAACATAGTAAGTGAGGGTATGGACAGCCATAATGAAGGCAGTATAGATCACATGGATCCTCAAAAGACAGCAGAGATGGCTAAAAAGTACCCCGAATACATTGTAGGTGTAAAACTGGCACATTTCAATGGTCATACCTGGGTACCTACTGACCGTGCAATTGAAGCAGGCCGACTTGCGAACATACCTATTATGGTAGATTTTGGTTCCTCTACTCCATATTTATCTCTGGACACACTCTTTAATATTAAATTCCGCCCCGGCGATATTTATACACATGCTTTTGGCGGAAACGGAAGCACCAGTCCGAACGGACGGGAATCAATTGTAGACGTAACTATTAATAAAGTAAAACCATTCGTTATTGCTGCACAAAAAAGAGGCGTTATTTTCGATGTGGGCTTTGGCGGTTCCAGCTTCCTGTTTAATCAGGGAACCCCGGCTATCAAAAGCGGTTTCTTTCCAAATTCAATCAGTTCCGACCTTCATACCGGAAGCATGAATAATGCGATGAAAAACATGCCAAATATCATGTCCTTATTTATGGCTTTGGGCATGGATTTTCCAAGCGTTATCAAAGCGAGCACATGGAACCCGGCACAGGAGATCAAAAGACCTGACCTGGGCAATCTTTCTGTCGGTGCAGATGCTGATGTTGCTATATTCAATGTGCGTGAGGGCAAGTTCGGTTATTATGCAAGAGACGGAAAGATCGCAGGCAATAAACGTCTTGAAACTGAAATGACCATCAGAGGCGGAAAAATAGTCTATAATTTAAATGCCATAGCCGAACCAAATATACTTCCAAGTCCACCGAGACAAAGACCCGCCAATGCTGCTCCGAAGGCCCAGTAAATAATAAATAATTTAAGATAAATCAATGATATTTTCTCGTTTTAACTTACTTAAAACAGGGCTTGCTGCCCTGTTTTTGTCATGTTCCATGTTTGCTATTGGCCAACAGAGGCCGGTTGCCCCTGTTAAAACTCCGGTTCCTTTACGTCCTGATATTACTGTTGAAAAAGTAATGGATATCGGCATCCTGGGTGTGCGCCTGTTAAAAAATCCAAAAACCGGTGAATTCTGGTACTCCACATTTGATGGAAATGTATTCAGGATAACAGATTTTGACACACCGAAAGCAAAAGAACATAAGGTTTTTACTGCAGAAGACCATGGAATAACCCGGCTACAGGGTGCTGCATTTTTAAACAATACCCTTTATCTATGCGGTAATATAAGCGCTAACGGAGGTAAGGGTACTAAAGGAAGAATGGTTAGATACGACCTGTCAAAAGCAAAACCTGTTATGACAGAAGTGTTCAACACTGTAGAATATGGTACTAATGCCACAACATTTGATCACGGCTGGAATGCCCTTGAAATCAGCCCTGATAAAAAATACATCTTTGTAAATTCAGGGGCACGTACTGATCATGGAGAAGTACAGGATAATAATGGAGCATATCCGAATGCCCGCGACAATGGACTTACATCCAATATTTTTCGTTTCCCGGTTGATGCAAAAAACCTGCTTCTCCCTTCTGAAGCAGATAAATTAAAAGAGCTTGGATACCTGTATGCGCAAGGCATAAGAAATTCCTACGATATGGCCTTTGACGGGAATGGAAATCTTTTCGGAGTTGTAAATTCCGGGGACTATGATCAGTCTGAAGAAATGTTCTGGATCAGACAAGGACATCATTATGGCTTCCCCTGGCAAATGGGCGGCATTGAAAATCCTCAACAGTTTTCCCCATGGGTACCTGATCCCGCCAAGGATCCTTTTATAAGTCCGGGAGCTCATTCATGGATCGTAAAATATTTCCGCAACGATCCCGATTTTCCGAAAGTACCGGCAGGAGTGAAATTTTCTCCCGGAGTTCAGAATTTA
>CAYHRC010000454.1:0-2181 GCA_964358565.1 uncultured Sphingobacterium sp.
GTAAGTATCAAATCCACCGGGAGTAAAAGTATCAACCTGAACATTAAGAACGCCAGGTTTATCAGTTTCCATTAGAAAAACCTTAGCCTGATTCAATGGCTGGTAAAAATCTGAAGTACGGTTGGTAAACGTCTGGTATTCATCCCGTTTAGG
Organism: uncultured Sphingobacterium sp.; assembly: GCA_964358565.1. Lineage (GTDB taxonomy): Bacteria > Bacteroidota > Bacteroidia > Sphingobacteriales > Sphingobacteriaceae > Daejeonella. The sequence goes on from CAYHRC010000454.1 coordinate 154, forward strand.
AAAAGTGTCGTCAAACCAGTTTAAATATCCGTCCCATCCCCACAATGTGGCTCCCGTATGAACAGGCACAGGTAAAGGGTTTGAGAGAAAATCATTACGTGGTATGATACGGAAATGACCCATAGTTTCAAGAGCCCAGGCACCTCCATTATCACCTTTTGCAGTAAGGATTGAAAACGGATTATTTCCTTGCCTCATACCTACTTGAATGCGTGAAACAACTTCATTTCCGATATCAGGCACAAAAGGGCGCTGCCATGTTTCAACACGCGGCATTTGTTCAACCAGCAAATTATGAATTTCGAGTAAGTTGTATGGAACTCCGGTTTCTTTATTAAAATAGTAAGTATCAATAGTTGGATCCAGATAAATCCACTTGTTAAGCTCGTTCGACCACACTTCTGTAACTTCATGCCCACTCATCCCCTCACTGTTAATATTGATGTGACGGGCCTGATAACCCATTGAAAGGAATGCTCCAATCAATGCCTGGGTTGGGTATAAGCACATACCATTCATCCGGCGGTCTTTAAAAAACGGCCCGTTAAGCTGAGGCATGCCTGTTCCCTCTGCTATCACAGGGGTAACTGTCGCATCATTCCAGTTCCAGGAGTAAGCGTTCATTGTGATCGGAACCCGGTACGCCCAATCCAGAAGGCGCATCATGACCTCGAATTCTGTTTTGGCGCCGGCTACAATCTGGTCAAGCTTATGATCTTCCCTGTATTTTTTAAGCTCCAGATGATTTAAATTCTCGTAAATAAATGGATAAGAAGGCGTTATGATATTTCCATTTTTGATCACATGGGCTTGCAAACCGGCGTTTTTATTGACAGAGTTGTCTTCCCATGCAGATGAGATACGAAGTCCTTTTATTCGTGGTGTTACAAGCGGATCCATAGTTGAAAGTTCAGCCCGCCACTGTAAATACCGTTTATCGGCTAAAGAATATTCCTTTCCTGCTTCAAGCGGTTGCCAGCTGGTCCATGACTGATCTCCAATCATCGGGCTGGCCCCGAAACGTACGAAAGTCTTTGCAGTGGTCTGCGAAGGCTGCTCGAGTTCTGGCCAGAAGGAAGTCTTCAGATTAATGGCACTGCGTTTAAGCGGTTCCCCGCCATTTACCAGGTCCATCACCGGAGAAAAGTACTCGCCTGCAGTGAGATAGTGATCGACACTCAGACGGACGGAATATTCCCCGTCAATGGCATCCATAGCACCCAGCTTAGTGTCACTCCATGTTTTACCTCCATCGTTACTTTTCATTGAACGGTTCGGACTTGTCCTTGTAAGCGAACCGCGTTTAAATTCCTTTTCATGTGCGATCAGAATACGCCATGAGGTTGAATCGCTTTCAGTCCACATGAGTAACTCATTTTTTCCTTTGCGGAGCTTTTCAAGCGGCAGGTCAACATGATACCACTGGTCCCAGTAAAGATCAATGTACTGCCGGGCGTGAGGGTATGCGATTTGAGAAGCCTGCCTTACAAACTTCTCTCCGTTCAATGAAAAATAAAGTGCTTGTTTATTATTCGTTACCTCCATTCCCTTGAAAATAACGCGGGCAGCAGCAGCTGACGGATTTTGAACCTCGAAAATTTTCTTGATCACTATTCCCTTTCTCAGGTCTTCAACCCATTCTACCGGACCATTACTATAGCCTTTATATCCTTCGGGCATTCCGGTTGCGGGAGCATCATCCTCAATGAGTTCAGTATCCTGAAGCCGGATTATCCCCTTGTTCTTGTCGAGCTGCAAATTGATTAAGCGAGCCTTATTTTCAATATCTGCAGCATCATAGTGTATTTCATTAACCCGGTAATCTGAAGTTCCCGGGATATTCTCCCTGAGAGGATACGTGGCCAGCTTAGCTAAATCAGCCTGGGGTAAAACCTGAGTAACATTCTTATCATTTGATTTTCCTTTGCCGGCGACTTGGGCTGAAACTGAGACTATGCTGAAGCACATAATCGCCAACAGAAGAAATAACATATTTTTCATATTAATGGCTTTAATGAGCTTTCTTTT
>CAYHRC010000455.1:0-2180 GCA_964358565.1 uncultured Sphingobacterium sp.
CGAAAAAGGCAAAATGGCTTTGCAGGAGCTGGCGAAAGTTTTAAAAACACAACCTGAAATAAATATTTCTGTCGAAGGCCATACGGATAACCAGCGTGTGGTAAATCTGGGGCAGATTAAAGATAACTGGGATCTGAGCGTATTGCGGGCAACTTCAGTAGTCAGATATCTTACCGAGGTTGAAAAAATTGAGAACAGCAGAGTTACAGCCACAGGAAAAGGGGAGTATCAGCCAATACAGGCTGGATCAGCACCCGAGATCAGAAGCCGGAACAGGCGTATTGAGATCGTATTATCACCTAAACTTGATGAACTTTACAATCTGATCAAATAAGCGAACGTTCTTATGGATTTTAGCCGGAAGATTTCTTCCGGTTTAAAATGGACTTAGGAGATCTTTAAACAAAGGCAGATGTTTATCTTTTTCGGATAAGATCACCTGACCGGGATCAATTCCCCAATTAATATTCAAATTCGGGTCATTCCAGAACACACCAATCTCAGATGATTTGTCATAAAGGTTGGTAACCTTGTATGTAAAAATCGTATCGTCTTTAAGTGTTAGAAAGCCGTGTAAAAAGCCGGGTGGAATCCACAATTGCAGATGATTATCTTCATTTAATTCAATTGCCACATGCTCGCCATATGTTGGGGAGTTTTTCCTTATATCTACTGCAATATCATTAATGCATCCGCGGATCACGCGGACCAGTTTACCTTGTGCATTAGGTTCAGCCTGTGCATGCAGGCCACGTAAAGCGCCTTCGTGTGATAATGACTGGTTGTCCTGAACGAAATCTGCATTTATACCAGCCTCTTCAAAAGATTTTTTATTATAACTTTCATAAAAATATCCCCGGTCGTCCTCCCAGAGTTTTGGCTTTATGATATAAAGGCCTTTGATTTTTGTTTCTGTAAACTTCATTGATTGCCTATAAATTCCATTACGCTCCTAAAAGCCACAAACTTATTTGAAAATTGTTCGGGAAAATCTGACTGAAGCTTAGCCGCAAATTTCTCCTGATATTCATTGTAGTTTTCTATGCTATCTGCTACATATTGGATGCAATAGGTAAATCCCTCATTCGGAGAATCTAAAACCCGAAGCATCCGGTTGGATACAAAACATCCGGTATTCATTACGTCCTCAATATGATTGGTCTGCATCCAGTTCAGCCATTCTTCATGGATGCCTTCCTCAAGGATAATCGTTACATTGTATAAGATCATTCTGCGAAGATAGGAATTGGATATGGAAAATTCAGGCGCAGATTCCAGTACAATATATTAATACAATGACCCGGCTGATGAATATTATCCCAGTTTGTCTCCGCGCAGCTGGCGAAAACGCTTTCTTGCTTCGATGACGTAAAGGCTTCCCGGGAAATCAGTAATAATCCTTTGATAAAGTTCGAGGGCTTTCCCTGGTTGATTCAGTTTAGTCTCATAAAGATCAGCCAGCGTAAAAATGGCATCGTCTCCCCAAAGGTCAGTGCTATAGTTTTCTATTATTGATTGTAATTGAGCTACAGCCTGATTCAAATCATTGCGTTTTAAAAATATTTCTGATTTCGCCATCAAAATATCATCAGTAAGTGAATTTCCGGGATAAAGGATATTCATACTGTCTAAGATTGCCAGAGCTTTTTCCGGTTGATTTTTAAAGATCAGCAAATCTGCACTTGAATATTTTTTCAGAGCCGCTGTGTCATTTTCGTTCTGAAGATTATCAGAAATCAATAAGCTCAGATTAAGAGCATCGTTGGCGATCAATTGTGAGGTGGAGCTTTTTAAGACATCAAGTTGTGCCCTGGCCCAAACGAAATCCCCCTGAAAATAGGAGAGCTTTGCATTTTTATATTTAGCCTCCTGACCATATGGCTCATTTGTAAATTGTTTTTCTACCTGCCCGTACAAAAGTGCGGCTTCCCAAACTTCGCCGGTCATTATATAGATGTCTCCAAGTTCAAGTTTTACCTCAGCTGTTAAATTTGCCGGAATATTAGGCAGCTCCAGCATGTTTTTCAGGAGGAGAGCAGCTTCATCAGGTTTTTCAAGATAAAAGGCCTGTAAATTGGCAAGTTGGCGGATTGCAAATGAAGTACGGGAGCTGCTTCCGAATTCACGTATAAGCGATTGGTAATCAGTCTCAAGTGCAAGCAGCTCTGCCTTACTAAACT
>CAYHRC010000456.1:0-2179 GCA_964358565.1 uncultured Sphingobacterium sp.
TCTTTTGGGAAATGGCTGCTGCTTCCACCAAAAGATGTCCGTAAGCCCGGATACCAAATCCTCCTCCCATTCTGGCGAGTTTGATGTGGATCTTTTCTTTCGGCATTTTCAGGCGGGCTGAGAGAGCCTGCATAGCGAATTCCGGCGCCTGAATCGGTCCGTATATTTCAGCTTTGTCTGCTGTTACATGGGCAAAACAGTTGCCTGGCTCCATGGTATTATGTGCCAGGTATGGAGCAGAATAAGTCCGCTCAAGTACCCTGTCAGCTTTCGCAAAAGCTCCTTCCGGATCACCATCTTTCCGAAGCTCCTTCCCCGGCTTTTTCGCCATTTCGGCCATTTCCGCATTACGTGATGCGGTGTCTTCCATACCGGCAGGGATTTTAACTGACCGGTCACCAACTTTTACATGGCTATCAGCTATTTTCTCCCATTCTACCTTCAGGGCTTTCTTCGCGTTCATCACCTCCCAGGTGGTATTTCCAACCACAACGACCAGGTCGGTGAAACTGGTTATGTCGAAAGCGTTGCGCACGTAATCATCCGCAAGCGTTTTCATGATGAATATATCCTTAATTCCGGGCATAGATCTCGCTGCAGAATCATCCACCGATTTTACTTTCAATCCGAATGCAGGAGGGTGCGTGATCATGGCGATCAGCATTCCTTCCTGCTTATGATCTATAGCAAACATCGGTTTGCCCGTCACAATATTTTTTCCTTCCACGTTTTTCCTGGAAGTTCCGATGATCTTAAAATCACTAACCTTCTTTAATGTAACCTCCTTTGGAATGGGAAGTCCGGCGGCTTTCGACACCAATTCTCCATAACCTGCTTTTCTGCCGCTCTGCTTATGGCGAAGTATACCGGCTTCCGTAGTGATCTCGCTTGATGGAACACCCCAGGTTTGTGCCGCTGCATTGATCAGCATTTGGCGGGCAGTTGCGCCGGCAGTACGGAGACTTTTCCATCCCTGACGGACACCCTGGCTGCCGCCTGTCATCTGGCGATCAAATCGTTCAGGATAGAAGTCGGCTTGTTCAACGACGACGTTTTTCCAATCGATGTCTAATTCATCAGCCACGATCATTGGTAAGGATGTCTTTACATTCGATCCGAATTCGGGGTTCGGAGCCATGAGCGTAACGATCCCATTTTCTCCTATTTTGATGTAACTGTTGAGTTCAAACCACTCTTTAGGAATGGCAGTCCCGTCTTCAGCTACCGGTTTATAATCAGCTAACCAGCTAAAATTTAGCATCAGACCTCCGCCGGCGATGGCAGAAACCTTTAGAAATGATCTTCTGTTAATTGTTGTTTTTATTACAGTCATTGCAGGAAAGGTTAAAGGATTAAGACTTAGCGGCTGTTTTTACAGCAGCCCTGATTCGGAGATAAGTTCCGCAGCGACAAATATTGCCATGCATAGCTGATTCAATTTCCTCATCAGTAGGATCCGGGTTGGTTTTTAAAAATGAAGCAGCCGTCATCATCTGCCCGGCCTGGCAATATCCACACTGGGGAACATCATGTTCCAGCCATGCTTTTTGGACAGGATGATCACCGTTCTCTGAAAGTCCTTCGATAGTAGTTACCGCTTTATTCTCAACTGCTGATACCGGCAAAATACAGGAACGAACTGCTTTACCCTCAAGCAGGATAGTACATGCCCCGCATTGCGCGATACCGCATCCAAACTTCGTTCCCACCAAATCTAAATGATCCCGCAGCACCCAAAGTACCGGTGTTTGAGGGTCAACATCTACCACTTGTTTTTTCCCGTTAATATCCAGATTGATCTTTGCCATAGTTTTATTTTTTGTGTCCGTGATTTTAGCGATGATGTCATAACGCCCAGATCCCGGGAAGTATTTGCTTGTAATTGTACTTAACAGTTAAGAATAATAAAGTTAAGAAATAAGGCTGAAAGTTAAAATAGTATCAGTATCAGGTATCAAGTATCAAGTATCATGACTGGAGGCACAGTGTGAACAAAAGAACACTTAGTTATCTGAATTCTAAACATCCATCCGCGCAACTCGTAACCCGCAACCCGTAGCCAAAATATTATATGAACTACCAAAATTCTAACAACCAACTAACCAACTAATCCACATACGCAATGCAATCCACCTGCACCAAAATCCCGTCCCGCCCCATCTGGTCTGCACCACTGCCT
>CAYHRC010000457.1:0-2161 GCA_964358565.1 uncultured Sphingobacterium sp.
TAAAGTACCAAATCAACAATTGATGCTGCCATAGCAAGCCCTGAAGTCTCACGGATATGACGGTCATCAAGGTGCAGTCCGCGGCAGCGGAATATTTTAGTTGTAAAATCAAGCTGTGACCTCCAATCTTTAACCATCCGGTAACCCAGAAAACCTTCAGACCAGCGGTTCATCTCTCCGGCTACCTGTTCAGCGACCTTTAAAAAAAGCGGATCCTTCGATATGGCCAGCTTCAGGTTACGCTGGTTGTCCAGCGACATGGTGGCAATCTGTCCCAGAGCATCCTCTCCGTCAAACATCCATCCGTCCGCACCGGATAAAAGCGCATATGCGGCATTCCTGATACTGCTTTCCAGACCTGCATTAGGTTTTGCTGCCGGACCAGTACCCTGGATCCATTGCCGCTGCAGATCCGCAGGAATAATGGAGCCTTCAAACTTGCCGTCACGCGCATCCTGCACTTTAATGTTTGTCCGCGGAATAATACTTTCCGGATCATAAAAACTTATCCTTGTTCTGGTTTTCTGACGTTCAGTTCTGCGACTGATCCGAAGCTTCATTAAATCTTTAACATCAGCATTAAAATGGGCCATCGCAGAAAGAGCGGCGAGGGCTTCCGGAGTATATACATCGCTGTATACTTCTTTCAGATTGTCACGGATAATTATATTGGTATCTTTCATTCTAGAAATATTCCTAAATATTATTTAATTAAAAAAACGGTCATGCTCAGTGGACCGTGTGCGCCAAGCACTAATGCCTGCTCAATATCAGCGGTCTTTGATGGTCCGCCGATAAACCCCCCAAAGCCATAATCTTCAGCGGCTATTTTGGCATAAGCATCATGCATGGTTGAAACTAAGCTGTCCTGAGAAACGACGACAGCAAGATGCTGGCAAATATAAGGAAGGATCCGTTGTCCCATCACATCTTCGGTGAACCAGACGGCACCATTTTCTGCTACCGCCAGCCGTCCTTTGATCACAGCCAGTTCAACATCATTAAAGCTATGCGGATCAACATCTTTTTGACAGATCTCTGCTATATCTATCAGTTCGGGAATGGTGGTCACAATACGCTTTCCAATATCAAAAAATTTTCCGATGTACGCTTTGATATCCTCAATGGTTTCCACCGAATATACGATTCCTCCAATTTCAGTAAGCACTTCAGTGTATTTTGCGGTAACATCTGTTTCGTCAACTTTAAACCCACTGATATCGGGAAGTGTTGTCAAAGGCGGCTGATTTTTTAAGACAGCCGCCAGTATATTTTCTCTACTGCTCATTTTTGTTTGTTTTTACCGTTGTTCCTGTTCTTTGCATACCATTCTCCGAACGATTCCTTCGGACTTTCGGGCATATCCCGCTGCTTATACCATGGATTCAATTTATTTTTCAATGCAAAAGGAGCATGATTTAAAATCCAGCGACCGGTTTTCCCGGCCGTATGATACACATCAGGCGAAGAGAGGGTTAAGGCCATAACTTTCATACTTATGGTCTTCCTGTTAGCCGCATAGCCTTCCTTAACTATTACCTGCCGCCATTTATAAAGCTGATCATGAATATCGATCTTTACCGGGCATACGTTAGTGCATGATCCGCAAAGCGTTGATGCAAAGGGAAGATCAGCATGTTCTTTCATATCCAGATTAGGCGCAAGAATAGCTCCAATGGGGCCGGAAATGGTATTATGATAACTCAGTCCCCCACTTTTACGATATACCGGGCAGGTATTCATACAGGCACCGCATTTTATACATTTGAGTGAATTGCGAAAATCTTCACGGCCAAGCTGGCGGGTTCTGCCCGCGTCAACCAGGATAAGATGCATTTCCTGTCCGGGACGTGGTTTCCTGAAATGACTTGAATAGATGGTTATCGGCTGACCGATAGCGCTCCGTGCAAGCAGCCTTAAAAACACGCCTAAATGTTTCCTTTCGGGGATGAGTTTTTCAAGGCCCATAGAAGCGATTTGTACTTCTGACAAATGAGCGCCCATATCCGCATTACCTTCATTGGTGCAGACCACATACTCACCTGTTTCGGCTATAGCAAAATTAACGCCTGTAAGAGCGGCACGACGGGTTAAAAACACATTTCTCAAATGCTTGCGCGCCACACGGGTGAGTAAGGTAGGATCAGAAAGGCCTTTTTCA
>CAYHRC010000458.1:0-1819 GCA_964358565.1 uncultured Sphingobacterium sp.
ATAGAGGGAAGGAGTTCGAAATACCTGCTTACCTGTGATTCACGAACAGAAGTAATTGATACTTCCATTAAAATTAAGGTAAAAAAGTCAGATTTTGGTATCAATTTAATCAGGCTTAGTAATGAAAACTATTTATCTACGTTAAGGAACAAGTTACTTTGGGGGATAGATACGAGAAATTATTAAAAGCCGTACTGCATGCGTCAACTATTACTTATTTCTTTCTTTTCATTAATCACTTCGGTGGCTTTGGCGCAGACATGGGAAGCAGGGGTTTTTGCAGGTAGTTCAGGTTACATGGGTGATATTAACCCCGTGAAACCCTACAAGTTCACTGATCTCGCTCTCGGCGCCCAGGTTAAACGCAATTTCAATGGCTACTGGTCTGCGAAACTGAATTTTGTTCAGGCGAAGATCCGGGCAGATGACGCAAAATCTTCAAATTCATATCAAAAGAAACGTAACCTGAATTTTTACTCCCCGCTTTCTGAACTGTCTTTACAGCTTGAATTTAATTTCTTTAATTATTTAGCCGGGGTCTTGCCCGGATACGGTACCAGAAGGGCAAGTCCTTATTTATTTACGGGTGTCGGGGCCTTTACTTTTAATCCAAAAACAAAAGCTGATGATGGAACAGTAGTTGAATTGCAGACTGTTCAAACAGAGTCTGTCGAATACAACACTTATGCATTCAGTATCCCATATGGAGCAGGTTTTAAATATAATATCAGCGGAACCCTAAATCTGATAGGAGAGATAGGCTATCGGACAGCATTTACTGATTATCTGGATGATGTTAGCGGCAGATATCCCGATTTTTCAGTCAATCCTCCTGCAAGTCCGCTGAGCTCCCAATTATCAGATCGTTCTATCCTGCCCCAGATTGGAGGTACTGATATTCAGCGTGGTGATTTTAGGAAAAGAGATACCTATATGGTTGGCGGAATAAGTCTCACTTATACGTTCACATCTATTAAGTGCCCAACATTTTAAGTTACAGCCGCTGATCTCAGTTTCAAACCGATAATGGATTGAAATTGTGTCCTGGCATCCATCTGGAAATGGAATTGAGGTCGGCACAAACTTTGCAGAGTTCTATTCATTATTGCTGAACTTGTTTAGGTAATTTTGTTTTAATCACTCTTTTCTTAACTTTTTCAGATTTTAACAGGGATTTAATTAAAAGATTTTTTATGAACACGATGAGCACCGTTAGCGAAGTATTGAACATACTTAAAGAAAGAGGATATACCGAAGACTTTAACCTGAATGATAATTGTTTGATATGCCATGAAAATTCATTGCAGATCTATCCAAATGAATTTGTTATTGATAAACATTACCGCTTCGAAGGCCTGAGTGATCCTGCTGATGAGGCTGTCGTATATGCTATTTCTTCAGCCCGGCATAATATCAAAGGAACGCTTGTTAATGGATACGGGATTTATTCTGAAAGTATGGCGGATGAAATGATCAGGGCTTTAAATGACGCAGAATCAATGGAGGAATCTGAAATAGAAGAAAAGTTTAATCAGGCAACCCCCCAGCGGCCGGAAGGGGACAGGCCGCTGGATGCGGCAATGGTTGAAATGGATCTTGCGGCATTCCGCAGACAAAGAAAGGAGGAAGAAAGCTGGCAGACCAGCGACCGGAATGCCATAACTATATTTAAAACCAATGGAATGCGAATTGTACTGGTCGCGCTGCATACAGGGGCTGAAATGAAAACGCATACCACAGCAGGGATTATCAGTGTGCAGGTGCTGGAAGGAAAAATTACCCTTACTACCGAACAGCAGACTGCTGTACTTACTGAAGG
>CAYHRC010000458.1:1829-2157 GCA_964358565.1 uncultured Sphingobacterium sp.
AGTGTATTTGCGACCTGGGAAGCAGTGTTTCTCTTAACACTAAATACTTCACAGCCAGAGAAGCAGTCTTAACATCGCAGCTCTTGCTTATCAGTGAACAAAGGCTAAAATGGCACATCTGATCTGGACAATTGGCCATTCTGCACGTACTCAGGCGGAGTTTATAGAAGTGCTTCAATCATTTGATATACAAGTGCTTGCAGATATTCGTCGCTACCCTGTTTCTAAAAAGTTTCCTCAATTTAATGCCTCAGAGCTTCAATCGTATCTTCCGTCATCAGGTATCAGGTATGAGCCTATGCCAGAGCTTGGCGGACGCAGAAAACCT
>CAYHRC010000459.1:0-2149 GCA_964358565.1 uncultured Sphingobacterium sp.
CCGCTAACACCCGCGGGAATGACAACCCCCATGAATTAAGTTGGCGGTGTACTAGTATTTTTATTTTACTGCGGGATGGGTTTCAGCTTCACTACAACAGGATTAAATTCATTCACAGATAGTGACAGATTAAGATCTGTTGGTAAATAGCCCGTTTTTTCAATTCTCAGTTTGTAATTACCAAGGGGCAGCTCGTGCAAAATGACAGGTGTCACCTGAGCCACTGGTTTGTCATTCACAATCACCTTGGCCCCCGGAGGATCAGAATAAACATAAAGAACTGACTTAAAGGGAGAAACTCTCTGGAACAATGCGTTCGCCTCTTTCTTTACATCTTCATCTTTTGCCTTGAGAAGCACCTCAACAAGAAGCGGCAGCGCCACATCCATTTTCTGAGTCAGGGCATAACAATTAACGAGTCCCAACATCGCCGGATATTTCTGTATCTCATCATTTTTTGCCTGCTCAAAATATCCGCGCGCCCGCTCAACATCACCCATTTTTATATAGTTCTGCCCAAGAAGATAATTTGCGAGCGCCACTTCGGTCGGGGCAGGAGTACTATTCAACGCCTCGGCAAGCTCGTTGATTGCGTCCTGATACATCGCCCGATTCATTGCCTGACGGGCATTGTTGATGTGGGCGCCGGCAACTGAAGTCTTGAGTTTAATATCAGCAACAAACGGAGTATTGATGTTCACTTTCAAATCTTCGGTATGCTCGAAGTATCCTTCCTTTCGAACTGTGAGTTTGTGTTCCCCAAGTAAAATATCCCCATCATACGGAGTCTTGCCAACCGATTTGTTATCTACAAAAATTTCCGCACTGGATGGATCAGATCTAATCTTCGCCGGAAACACTTTTAGGTCGTCGTCTTTAACCTCAAGAGTATATGAAGGACTGTCTTCAGCAATCTGGAAATCCCGTTTGAATATTATGTCTGCGACATATGTAGTTGACGATGCTCCAAGCTGCCTTGAACGGCGAAGTTCCACCGTGTAACTTCCAAAGGGAATATAAATCGGTTTCTGCAAAACAATCTCCTGAAGTTTTGCGCTCTGCTCCTGAAACTTGTCGTATGAAAATTTTCCCTCCAAATAAAACTGGACGTCACGCGGAATGGTATTTACTTTCAAAATACCCACAGGACCTCGGAAAAGAATCGGAATAACTGATTTGTCTTTCTCCGCGGTGAAATCAACTTTCTGAGTATAACTTTGATTTAATTCCTTCATTACAAACAGCGCCTGCGCCTGATATGACCTTCCCGGTTCGAGTTCAACGTTAACCCTTAAGGGCGTTGTGCCCAATTCTTTATCCTGAAAAGTGACCTTAGCCGGCATTGGACTCGATGCAAAATCCAGAAACACCGGAACATTTTGAACAATCGCAGACGGGACCACTGAAGGAGGAAGCTCCTGCCCTGTGGGAGCTGCTGCCATCTGCTGAGGCTGCTGCACAGGCATTGGCAATGCGGCATCAGGCGGCGTCACACCTCCCTGCTCTGGAGCCGGCAATTCTGCCGGAACAGGAGGAGCTGACGGAGGAAGTTCAGGTGGTAGGGGCTCCTGTTCGGAGGGTAAGGGAGTTTCAACAGGCGAAATTTGTTCTGCCTGTTCCAAAGGCATCTGAATTCCCTCAGCTGATTTAGATTTGAAAAACAGCTGCTTCCCAAAGACAATGACAGCAACTATTAAAACTACAAAGAGGACTCCGAATAAAATCAACTGGCGTTTGTTAAAATCAAACGATTTCTTTTTCGACTCTACTTCCGCCTCCACTTTCATTTTACCAATTCCAGCCGGTTCTTTTACATGAGAAACATTTTCTAACACTGATTCTTTATGGATCTCTGACGTAAGACTGTCCGGCGGCGCAGCAACAAACACAGTGCGATCCGCCATCAGGATATCATGCGGTAACGTCATTTCCTCTTCCAAACTTATTGTCTGTGTAATAAGACGGAGTTGGTAAATCCCCACCTTGATAATATCTTTATGCCCGATAATGATTGGTTCTGTGAGCAATTTTCCATTTACAAGAGTGCCATTTTTGCTGCCCAAATCTTTTACAACCCATCCGGAATCTGCCTTCATCACCTCAGCATGTTGGCGTGACACACTCTGGTCTTCAAGGCGAACAGCAGCGC
>CAYHRC010000460.1:0-2134 GCA_964358565.1 uncultured Sphingobacterium sp.
CTGACGTTCTAAACCCGAAAAAATCTGAACTCTGAATCCTGCAGATGAAACTGTATTCCCTCTGTTCAAATCCCGGCTTAATTCTAAACGGCGGCTGATAAGACTATCGATCAGCGGGTCTTTTACAACTTCTACCTTTCCTTTCTCCTGCGCAAATACACCCTGGCAAAAAACGAACGTAAAAACAAGTCCTATGATCAGTTTTCTCTGCATTATTTTATGCTACACCTATCCCATGACAGTTTTTGTACTTCTTTCCGCTTCCGCAAGGGCATGGATCATTTCTGCCAATTTTATGCTCCACCCTGATAGGCTGGCTTTTCTGCAGTTCCCTTGTGTCATCAACAGGAACACCGTTTGCAACCTGAGCAAGTTCAGGTTTTGAAACCTTTAATTTACTCATATCCTGACGGGGCTGAGGACGGGCTTCACGAACCTGTTCAGGTTCCTGAGATGGAATATTGCCCTTAAACAGGAAGCTCACAACGTCTTTATTTACAGTGGCAAGCATTTGCTTGAACATATTAAATGCTTCCATTTTATAGACAATCAATGGATCTTTCTGCTCATAAACAGCATTTTGAACCGATTGCTTTAACTCATCCATCTCACGGAGATGTTCCTTCCAGGCATCATCTATCAGAGCAAGAACTACGGTCTTCTCAAATGCTTTGAACACTTCATGTCCTTTGCTTTGTACCGCTTTCTTGAGATTGGTGGCTACCTGTACTGAACGGGTACCATCCGAGAATGGAACCACAATATTTTCAATATAATCACCACGCTCTTTTAAAACATCTTTTAAAACAGGAAGGGTCTGATGAGCAACTGCCTCGAGCTTACGGTGATAAAAATCTTCGATCTTTGCAAAGATCCGGTCAGTAAGATTATGTGTATTAAGTTCTGAAAATTCTTTCTCAGTTATTTCCGGATCAACCGAGAAGATGCGTATAACCTCCATCTGGAAGCCTTCATAATTGCCCTGTTCCTTGTACTCTGAAGCAATATCTTCAACCACATCGAAGATGGTATTATTCAGATCAACATCCAGACGTTCTCCAAATAAAGCATTCCTGCGTTTAGCATAGATCACAGAACGCTGGGAGTTCATTACATCATCATATTCCAGCAAGCGCTTCCTTACACCATAGTTATTCTCTTCCACCTTCCTCTGCGCACGCTCAATGGACTTGGTGATCATCGAATGCTGTATAACTTCACCCTCTTCGATCCCCATCCTGACCATGATATTGGAGATACGCTCAGATCCGAACAATCGCATCAGGTTATCCTCCAATGATACGAAGAACTGGCTGGAACCCGGATCACCCTGACGTCCTGCACGGCCTCTCAGCTGGCGGTCAACACGGCGGGATTCATGGCGTTCTGTACCTACAATAGCCAAACCTCCTGCTTCCTTAACATTCGGACCAAGTTTTATATCCGTACCACGTCCGGCCATGTTAGTGGCGATGGTAACTGTTCCGGATTGTCCGGCTTCAGCAACAATATCCGCCTCTTTCTGGTGGAGCTTAGCATTCAATACATTATGCTTAATTCCACGTAATTTCAGCATCCTGCTGAGCAATTCGGAGATCTCAACCGAAGTCGTACCAACAAGCACCGGCCTTCCGGCCTTAGTTAATTTGGTTATTTCATCCGCGACAGCGTTATATTTCTCACGAACGGTGCGGTAAACCATATCCTCATGATCCTTACGCTGAGCTACAACATTCGTTGGGATCTCTACCACATCAAGCTTATAGATCTGCCATAACTCACCCGCCTCTGTGGTAGCTGTACCTGTCATACCACATAATTTGTGGTACATCCTGAAAAAATTCTGAAGTGTGATGGTAGCGTAAGTCTGCGTAGCATCTTCAACTTTTACATTTTCCTTTGCTTCAATTGCCTGATGCAGCCCATCGGAATAACGGCGGCCATCCATAATACGGCCTGTCTGCTCATCAACCAGTTTGATCTTACCTTCATCAACGATATATTCTACGTCAATTTCAAATAAAGTATAGGCTTTCAGCAATTGGTTTACGGAGTGAATTCGCTCAGATTTTATCGAGAAATCACGCATCAGTGCATCTTTTTTCTCGATCTTTTCCTCAGTTGAAAGATTAGA
>CAYHRC010000461.1:0-2129 GCA_964358565.1 uncultured Sphingobacterium sp.
CAAGACCATTGAGGTCCCAAACAATTTTTCCTGCACGGATGGTCATTTCTGCTTCGATCTTGCGGCTGCCTTCTATCCTGTTATTCCCCGAATCTACAAAACCGAATTTCCCATTCGCAATACTCAATATGGCTATATCTGCTACCGAACCTTCACTCAGGTTACCGAGATCCCCACGTTTAATAGACTGTGCCGGCTTCCAGCTTGCACGGGCTATGATATCCTGAATGCTCATTCCCATATTTAAATACTTAGACATCACATTCAGCATGGTCTTCATTCCCGAGTTCATGCTCGTCCTGTGCTCATCGGTACCAAAGGAATTTGGCAATAAACCTTGTTTAAAAGCAGGAATGGCCTGGTTGAACCAGAAACCGGCGCCTCCATGCCCCACGTCAAACAACACTCCTCTTTTTTGCGCTTCAAGAACAAAAGGCCTCACTTTACCCTGCTCATCAACAACAGTCATTCGCTCTTTTACATTCTCAAAGGCATGAGTAATGATATCACCCGGGCGCATCCGTTTCAACTGATCTTCCAGGGTATATTGAGGTAAATGGCATTCTATAAAAAGTGGGGTATTCGTTATTTTTGCAGCTTCAATAGCCCGGTCAAACGGGGCCCATTCTTTTCCGCCATAGTGGCCGATCCGCGTCCCTACAATTATCTCCGGATATTTTTTAATGGTATCTACCGTCCTTTGAACATCAAAAGCACTAAGCTCCGGTTCTGTGGCAGATCCGGAAACAAGACCAGATTCGAAAATACTCAGAAAAGCCAATACGCGGGTAACTGATTTATCGATTACCTGAGATTTAAAAAGGGAGAAATTTCGCCATCCGGAGGTTCCTGCATCAACCACCGTGGTAATGCCCGACCGGATTGCAAAAGCATCTGGTAACTGGCTGGAAGTACCATCAACAAAACCTGGATTACTGCCCGAAAAAACATGCGTATGCATATTGATTAATCCCGGGCTTACAAACAGTCCGCTGGCATCAATTACCTTTTTTGCGTTTTGTTCGGGGATGGCTGCGGCAACCTTGACTATTTTACCTCCAGCAATAGCTACATCCATGCGGGAATCAATTCCGTTTTTCGCATCAATGACATGCCCGTTCTTTATCAGGATGTCAATGTCCTGGGCCCGCAGTGAAGGACTGATCAGCAATGAGGCTAGCAGTACTGCATAAGCAGATGCCAGCATCCTTTTTACATCTCGTTTTAAGTCCATTATATTATGATTTATGTGTCATGTAAAAATCAACTTACTTTGAAAGCACTGGTGCAGTCCATGCTGACGCACTGATCCCGTTCAGATCCCATACAATGCGGCCTGCGCGAACAGTCAGTTCAGCTTCCAGCTTTTCTGTACCATTAATTTTTGTTTTTCGAACATCCATATATCCGAATTTGCCCTTCTTCAGGTTAAATACAGCAATATCGGCTTCAGCACCTACACTTAAATGACCCAGGTCAGGCCTCTGGATTACGTTGGCCGGGTTCCAGGTGGACCGTAAAATAACATCCTGAAGGGACATCCCGATAGCAAGAAACTTCGACATCACATTACTCATATCCTTCATTGCAGAATTCATACTTAAGTTGTATAAATCAGTGCTGATAGTGTTAGGCAGAAATCCCTGTTCAATGGATGGTACGGCCTGATTAAAGTTGAAAGCTCCGGCTCCATGGCCGACATCGAAAATAATCCCGCGCTTTTGTGCAGCAAAAACAAAGGGCTTGACTTTTCTGGTAGTTTCATCAACAACTGATTCCCGGCCACCATTGATTTCAGAGAAAGTATGTGTGAAAATATCTCCCGGCCGAAAGTGTTCCATAAACAGGGCTTCAATCGAGTTAGATGGCGTATGCTCTCCGAAATCAACAATAACCGGCACTTTAGCCAGTTTCCCTGATTCAACTGCACGGTCTACCGACGTAAAATCACCCCAGTAATGAGCAGATTTAATCCCAACTAAAATATCAGGGTATAAACGGTTGATCATATAGGCATTCATGACAGGGTTCATATCCGTTACATCCTGTTCCTCAAAACGGCCAACCATACCCCTGCCAATGACATTTAAAAAAGCCAGGATCCTGGTTTGTGACCTGTCAATAGTCTG
>CAYHRC010000462.1:0-2129 GCA_964358565.1 uncultured Sphingobacterium sp.
TCCTTCAGGAACCAATAAATTGAGTGTTTTTCCTCCTGCATCATATTTCCAGTTAAATCTTTAACATACGCCGCGCATTACCTGACCAAAAAAGATCTTTTGTTGCCTGATCAGCCTCCTCAAAAACTCCGACACGGAGAAAGGGCGAACAGTAGTCAACAAAAGGTGTTTCAGTTCCAAAAGCTAACTTTTCAGGGCCAAAAGTATTCAGCAGATACTGAAGGCTCTCGCTATTTGGTCCTTTGATAGGAACACCACTTCCCCTTGACGTATCAAAAAGTATATCAGCAGCTTGTAATCGTTTAATAGATGCTTCACTGGTCCTTGGCTGGCCATCTGTAAGCCTCGCATCTAATACCATGTATTGTGCATCGGGGACTTTGCTCACAAGGGATGCAATATCATCATAGCTAAGTGCATCATTTACATCCAACCAGGATCGCTCCCTTAAATCTATCATCCGTAAAGGAATAGAAACTGGCATATTGAGGTCGCGGGCTGCCTTAACAAGTTCGACGCATGAGGCATCAGTTAGTTTGTACTGGTGGTACAGAGGAAACAGCCGGATGCCTTTCATTCCAAACTGTTTATGACACACTTCGAGAGATTCCTTCCACCAGGGCAGTATCGGATTTATCGTTGCAAAAGGGAGAAATCGATTCTTAAATACAGCATTTGAGAGCATTGCTTCGTTGAGTTCCTCATTCGCTTTCTGAGTATCCACATAAAAAAGTCCATTCAGGTTAGAAACAGCAGCCATATCCACGCCGAAATTATTCATCCGCTTGAGCATTTCCCCTAAGGTGTTACCACGGAGTGCCCTGTAGGGCCAGTTTCCGATGTATGCATTTATATCAATCAACATGATTGCCTGCCTTTCTTAATAGATTGTTGAAATTATCAAAGAAGACTTTCTTCCTCTCGCTTTCGGTCAGATCCGCCCACATTATCTTACCAACACCTGTTTCGTAATTGATGTCGGTCGCAAATAAAAGTCTGTCAACACCAATATATTTTACAGCCATATCTATCATTCCCTCATCGCTTACACTGCCGCTGGTGTCCAAATAGACGGTCGGCGCATCTTTCAATACCCTGCACACATACTCCCAGTTACCGCCACCGCCAATATGACCACAAATAATCATGGCTTCAGGGTAACGTTTTCCGATATCAACGAAATCCTCAGGGAGAGAGGAGTTTGGAGGATTTGTAGGAAGATATCCGCTCCTCCAATTACCGAGCGTTGTTACGCCGTGCAACATCAGCGGGATCTTATGCTTCATACATCTTTCAATGATAGGATAATAAAGAGGGTCATTGATCTTTACAGCATCATAGAGTTCGCCCAACATCACCATGCCATTATCAACACAACGATCAATCTCGTCTAAGGATTCCTTTTTGAAAGATGGATTAATATAACACTGACCAAGGATACGGTTAGGATATGCTTTCATGGCTTTCAAAACAATGTCATTGTTTTCACGGATTGCCTTGACGGTTTTACCACCGGGAATCGAACATGCAGCCCGTGTTATTCCCAATCGCTCGCAGCTTTCATTAACTGTCGCGCCATCATCGAATACATGATTATGCGAATCTAATTTGCGGTATTTAACGGCATCAGCAAGCATTTTCTTCCAACCGTCCTGCTGAAATGTCTCCTTAGTGGTTTCATTTTTTTGCTGAAGTGGGATATTACATAATATCCCGGACATGGATGCCCCAAGTAAAGTGATACCGCCTGCACCAAGAAATTTTCTTCGATTTATTCCTGTATTTTCAGAATCGCCTTTCATTTTATTTCTTTTTAGATTTTTACGGCCTGCGATTCCTGATTGATAGCTATGCTTTTATTTTTAGACCACTTTTTTAAGCGGTAACCATAGAAAGCATAAAATATGAGGAACAGGTAACATGGGAAAAGAACCCAATATGCCTGACGGGCACTGGACAGATCCACAAAATATCCGTAAATAAGTGGCAGAATAGCATTACCTGCCAGACCCATCACCATTAATGACGCTCCAACCTTGGTAAATCTTCCAAGGCCATCCAATGCAAGTGGCCATATGCCAGCCCACACCAAAGAGTTGGCAAGGCCGAGCATAACAACAAACCAGATA
>CAYHRC010000463.1:0-2124 GCA_964358565.1 uncultured Sphingobacterium sp.
TTCTATCAGATCACACCTTTAACCGACCGTCTTAACTACTGTTCATCCCCTATAAATAATATGGGCTGGCATATGACGGTTGAAAAGTTATTAGGTATCGAAATACCAAAGCGTGTTGATTACCTCCGTGTGATCATCATGGAACTTGCCCGTATCTCAGATCACCTGATCTGTAATGGGATATTAGGTGTCGATACCGGCGCTTTTTCCGGCTTCCTCTATCTGATGGAAGAAAGAGAGCATATTTATGAGATCTATGAGGAGGTTTGCGGTGCCCGTTTAACAACGAATATTGGCCGAATAGGAGGTTTTGAACGTGATTTTAATGATATAGCTTTTGCTAAGATCAAAAAATTCCTTGTAAAGTTCCCACCCATACTGAAAGAGTTTGAAACGCTGTTTAACCGCAACCGGATATTTATTGAGCGTACCTCAGGAGTTGGAGCGGTAGATCCTGAAACTGCCTTGAATTACAGCTGGAGCGGACCGATATTGCGTGCCACAGGTGTAGATTATGATGTGAGGGTGAATGAACCATATTCATCATATCAGGATTTTGATTTCGAGATCCCGGTAGGTACCGCAGGTGATGTATATGATCGCTACATTGTCAGGAATGAAGAGATGTGGCAAAGTCTCAGGATCATTGATCAGGCTATGCAAAAAATTGAAAAGGAACCAAAAGGTGTTTTCCATGCTAATGTTCCTGAATTTTACCTTCCCCCAAAAGAAGAAGTATATAATAATATGGAAGCCCTGATCTACCATTTCAAAATTGTTATGGGAGAGATCGATACACCGAAGACTGAAGTTTATCATGCAGTAGAAGGTGGCAACGGTGAATTAGGCTTCTACCTGGTTAATGATGGAGGAAGATCTCCTTATCGTCTTCATTTCAGAAGGCCAAGTTTTATTAACTACCAAATGTACGCACCAATGAGTGCAGGCATGTTATTATCAGATGCGATTCTTAACATGAGTAGCTTGAACGTAATTGCAGGAGAATTAGATGCTTAGTGTAACCGAAAATAAAGAAACTGAATTTTCATCAGATATGATTTCTAAGTTTGATGAGATTGTTACGCGCTATCCCGAAGGAAAGCAAAAGTCGGCTTTACTGCCAATACTTCACCTGGTTCAGGCTGAATATGGTTGGGTAAGTCCCGGATCAATGGACCAGGTTGCAGGCTACCTTCATTTACAGCCGATTGAAGTATATGAAGTAACGACGTTTTATACTATGTTCTTTCTTCGGCCGCAGGGAAAGTTTGTGTTAGAGGTATGTCGCACCGGACCTTGCTGCCTGGTTGGTGCAGAGAAGATCATGGACCATATTGAAAATACCTTAGGTGTAAAAGAGGGAGTAGTAACAACTGATGGGAACTTTAGCTGGAGAGGCGTAGAATGCCTGGCTGCCTGCGGAATGGGACCGGTACTTCAGATAGGCCCTGAGTACACTTTTTATGAGAATTTGACACAACAAAAAGTAGATCAGTTAATTCAGGATCTTAAAAATAAAATATAGACTTAGCAAATTTAACAAACCCCCTGTGGTGGTTGTGAAATTGAATAAATAAACATGGCTCGCAAGTTATTATTAGAACATATTAATGTTCCCGGGATTAATACTCTCGACGTATATCGTCAGTATGGGGGTTACCGTTCGGTGGAAAAAGCTTTAAAGACCATGTCGCCTGAGGCAGTGGTCGAAGAGGTTAAGACATCGGGCTTGCGCGGACGCGGAGGAGCGGGTTTCCCGACGGGCATGAAGTGGAGTTTCCTTGCCAAGCCTGAAGGTAAAGAACGCTACCTGGTTTGTAATGCTGACGAATCTGAACCAGGAACTTTTAAAGACAGATATTTAATGACTTATATCCCTCATCTTTTGATCGAGGGAATGATTGTTTCAAGCTTCGCCTTAGGAACTAAAACATCCTATATCTATGTACGTGGTGAAATGATGCCACAGATCAGGATACTGGAAAAAGCTATTGCAGAAGCAAGAAATGCAGGCTTTCTTGGCCAGAATATCCTGGGAACCGGATACAATCTTGAAATGTATGTTCAGCCGGGAGGTGGGGCATATATCTGCGGAGAGGAAACTGCCCTGATCGAATCGCTGGA
>CAYHRC010000464.1:0-2115 GCA_964358565.1 uncultured Sphingobacterium sp.
ACTGCGGAGGCCATGCCTTTGCTACGGAAGGCTACCTGCTCGGACCAATTCTTGAAGAGTTTAAAGCCAAAAAGGAAGAAATGGTTAATGAACTTTACGAAATGTACACCAGGGCTTTACAGGAAAAGAATATTGAACCTATACCGGTCCCACAGATGAAGTTAAGTGTTCAGGGAGGCATTGGAACAGCTGATGAGAATAATTTCCTGATGAATTATTACCAGCTTGATGCCACAGGTTGGGGAAGTCCCTTTCTTTTAGTGCCCGAAGTGACAAACGTCGATTCGGATACTTTAAAGGACCTTTCTACTGCCAGTCCTGATGATTTTTATATAAGCGGATCCTCTCCCCTGGGTATCCCCTTTAACAATTTCAGAAAAAGTTCTGCCGAAAAGCAGCGTCTTGAACGGATTGCAAAAGGAAGACCGGGAAGTCCTTGCGTAAAAAAATACCTGTCTTCTAATACTGAATTTACTGAACAGCCAATTTGTACAGCCTCCCGGGAATATCAAAACCTGAAGATTAAACAGCTGGACCAAATCAGCTTATCCCCGGAAGACTATAAA
Organism: uncultured Sphingobacterium sp.; assembly: GCA_964358565.1. GTDB lineage: Bacteria > Bacteroidota > Bacteroidia > Sphingobacteriales > Sphingobacteriaceae > Daejeonella. Next base: position 567 of record CAYHRC010000464.1, read on the forward strand.
GAGAGGTTTGATGAGATCACAGAAAAAATCTGCCTGTGTGAAGGTCTTGCGGCACCTGCTTACATTAAGAATAACATCCTTAAACCCAAAGAAAGCCGTGCAGTAGCTATTTGCCCGGGACCAAACATTGCCTATTTCAGCGGAACATTTTCTCTGGATGAAATGGTCAAACATATTTATGGAAAGCTAAATTTGTTAAACAATATTCACCGGCCTAATTTATTTGTCAATGAGCTGAACCTGTATATTGAATACTTAAAGAAGGACATCAGCAAACAACTGAAAGAAATGAACGACAAAAAAGCTAAGTATATTTCCAAATTCAAGGAGCAATTGCAGGTGGGAATTGATTACTACAAGCAATTAATTCCGCAAATAACCGATCAAACGGAAGTATACCGCGATACGATGTTAAACGAAATTCTTGCTATCGAAGCTAAGCTCCGCTTGTTAACTCCTTAACGGAACAAGCCTTGCTGTTTTATTAAATAATGACGAAGCTTACTTTTTTGCCTCGCAATCAATGACGCTTATCATTTCCTACCGTTTTATTAATGCTCTATTTTGTCGTAACGTAAATATTTTCACTCCTAAATGACAAGTATGGAATTTATTGATATCCTTGATGTCAGCATCATTGAACCACGGTTTAAACACCCTAAGATCTTCGAAAAATTCGATTCGCTTTCATCCGACGAGGCCTTTATTATACATAACGACCATGATCCAAAACCTCTGTATTACCAGTTGTTAGCTGAAAGGGGTAAAACTTTTAACTGGGAATATCTTAAAGAGGGGCCTGAGACCTGGAAGATTAAGATCACTAAAATACAAGAAAGTCAGGGTAAAGAAACCATTGGCGAGATGGTTGCCAAAGATTATCGAAAAGCACAGGTGTTCAAAAGTCTTGGAATAGATTTTTGCTGCGGCGGAAAAAAGACTCTGGACGAGGTATGCCATAGGAAGGGACTTGATATTAAGGATGTAAACGAAAAGCTTTTATCAGTGAACCTTCAGGAACAGAATCCATCCTTAAATTTCGATAAGTGGGAGCTTGATTTCCTGGCGGATTATATAATCGTTACACATCATCAATACATTAAAGAGAGTCTTCCCTTTATAATTGAATTAGCTAACAAGGTTGCCAGGGTGCATGGTGAAAGACATCACGAACTCATGGAAGTAGCCAGCCTTTTTAATACCATTGGGAAGAATCTAAGTTTACACCTGATGAAAGAGGAAAACGCCGTATTCCCTTTTATTAAGGAATTGGTTGAGGCAAAAAAGTCAGGCGGCAGAGCCTCTGCTTTCTCTCTGAATGATATGAATATTCCCGCACAAATACTGGAAATGGAACATGATCAGATTAGTGAAGACATGGGTATAATACGTACACTCACTAATCAATTTAGCCTGCCTTCAGATGCCTGCACTTCATATACTATACTTTATAAATTTCTCGAGGAATTTGAGAGTGACCTGTTCACTCATGTGCACTTAGAGAACAATCTTCTTTTTCCGAAAGCGATACAACTGGAAAAAGATTTGC